>JASHTK010000325.1 GCA_030040575.1 Gammaproteobacteria bacterium | reverse complement strand
GCGGTCTCCGAGCAGGCCCGCGAGGAGGCCGAGGGGCTCCTTGGCTTTCTCACCGATGACTTCGTGCGGGAGCTCGAGACCTTCGGGCGCTACCAGACCATCGCCGAGCTCTCCCAGCGGGAGATCGACTACTTCCAGAATCTCCCCCCGCAGCTCAAGGACGCCCAAACCGTCCGCAGCGGTGCGCTCGCGCTCTTGGATCGCGCAGAGGGTCTCGGCGCGCTCGGGAACGATCCGAAGGCCCTCGTGAGCGCAAGGCAGGCGGTCGCGCTCCTCGAGCAGCGGTATGCCACCGATCGGTCCGAGGCGACGACGATCGCCCTTGGACGTGCCCTGACGACACGCGGCATGGTCTACATCGGCTCCGACTTGGACCACGCGGTCACAGACCTGCGACGGGCAACCGAGCTGTTGCACCCCATCGCCGAGGGGACATCAAAGCTGTCGCCCGTGGCTCGACGAGCTGACCTCGAGGCGTTGACAAGACTCACGATGGTGGTTGGGGTGTTGAGCCCCGAGCAGGTCGAGCGGGCCGGGCGTGAGGCGGTGCGCGTGGGTCGTGAGCTGAGTCGCTCCGACCCGAGCGACGTCACGGTAAGCGCCGATTACGCCTATGCCGAATCGTATCTCGCGAGGGCCCTGCTTGCGCTCGGCCGCAATCAAGAAGGGCTGAGCGCGGCTCAGGATGCGCTCGCCGTGGTCGATCGGGTCGTCGTGGAGCACCCCCAGTATGGCTGGGCGCTCGCGGCCAAGATGTCGGACGAGTACACGCTCTTCGAGATCACCACCGACGCCCTCGACCCGGCCGCCGCCGCGCCAATCGCCGGAGAGGAGAAACAAACCGCTCTCGCCCTCAACAAGATCGAGCCCGGAAACGGCTTCTACCTCGCCTCGCTCGGTAATGCAGACTGGGACGTCGCGGACTCCATGTGGTCGAACGGCCGGTTGCGCGAGGCGGTCGCCTCCTCCCGGAGCGCGCAGGAGGCCTTCGGCGAGAGCGTGGCTTCAGGCGAGGGGGTTGCTCTCGTCTACATGACGGCCGCCACGGCCGACGCGGCGATCCGGCAGGCCGAGCTCGGCGATGGCGCCGGGGCCGTCGCGACCGTCGCGGCGACCGACCGCTTCATCACTCCGGCGGTGCTCGGCCGGGTCGGTCTCGGAGATAGCTTTACGTCGGTCTTTGATTTGATGCGCGCTCTTCCCACCGCATTGCTCGCCTACGAGCGCGGGAATCTTCCCGAGGCTCGGCGCCTTGCTCACGACGCCCTCACGTCCATCCAGGCTCATCCCCCGACCGGCCTCTTTCCGGCGCGGCTCGCGATAGACGTGGAATGTGACTTTTCCGTCCTCGCAGGGCAGGTCGAGTATGGGCTCGGGAACTTCGCGGCTTCCGTGCAAGCCGAGCGCACGGCTCTGCGGGTGTGCAATCCGACCGGATCGCAGCGCCTGACGGCTCAGCGCGACGCGGCTCGCAGGACCACGTGGCTCGCCATGGCGCTCGCACGCGAGGGTCAGCGGGAGGAGGCGGCCCGGACGATCGGACCGATCGTCACGACGGATCGTGCGCTCGAGAAGCGCAACCGCAGCGACCAGTGGCTGCCGCTCGAGCTCGCGAGCGCCCTGTACGCGCAGTCGCTCATCGACGAGCGGCACCGCGCGGCGCTGCTCGGCGAGGCGAGCGGGCTTCTCGATCGCCTGAATCCCACCATCGCGAGGCTGCATGATACGAGCGTATGGCGCGCGCGCATCGAGGCGGCCCGGCGGCGGTAGCGCGTCGCGTTCTGAGACCCCCGCGCCGAAGCGTGCGCGCCGATCACGGTCCGAGGTGAGAGGATGAGCTGGGTCGCCGGGGTGATTCTCCTTGCGCTCGCCGAGTATCTCGTGCTCGCGGCGCTCGTCGGGCGGGCGCGCACGAAGTATGCCGTGGCCGCGCCCGCCGTGACCGGCCACCCGATGTTCGAGCGCCACTTCCGCGTGCACCAGAACACGCTCGAGCAGCTCATCGTGTTCGTCCCCGCGGCCTGGCTCTTCGGCGAGTACCTGAGCCCGTCGTGGGCGGCGATCCTCGGCGTCCTTTTTCTCGTGGCGCGGATCCTCTACGCGGCAGGCTACCTGAGGGCTCCCGAGCGGCGCGGGCCGGGAGCGGGCCTCACGTTTCTCACGCAGTCGATCCTCGTGCTCGGCGCGCTCTACGGGGTCGCTCGGTCGCTCCTTTCCTAAGGGGCGGTCGTTCGACGTGCGGGCAGGCGTGTCGTGAATCGCGGCGACACCGGCGAGCGGGTGAGAGGGAATCGATGCAGAGGCTGACCGGCGGGGAGGCGATCGTCGAGGCGCTCCTCGCCCACGGGATCGACGTGGTCTTCGGGCTTCCGGGCGCGCAGATCTACGGGCTGTTCGATGCCCTCGAGCGCGCGCAGCCGCGGGTGAGGGTGGTGGGCGCTCGTCACGAGCAGGCGTGCAGCACGATGGCGTTCGGCTTCGCGCGCTCGACGGGCCGGCCGTCGGTCTGCGCGGTGGTGCCGGGCCCTGGAGTGCTCAACGCCGGCGCGGGGCTCTTGACGGCGTTCGGCGCCAATCAGCCGGTGCTCTGTGTGACGGGACAGGTGCCGAGGGCCTTCCTCGGCCTCGGCCGCGGCCATCTGCACGAGATGACCGACCAGCTCGCGACGCTGCGCGGCTTCACCAAGTGGGCCGAGCGCATCGAGCGTCCGGCGCTCGCGCCGCTGCGCGTCGCGCAGGCGTTCGAGCGGATGCGGACCGGGCGCCCCGGGCCGGCGGCTCTCGAGATGCCCTGGGATGTGTTCACCGAGAGCGCGGAGGTCGAGCCCTGCGCGCCGCTTGCGGTGCCGGCCGCGCCGCCTGCCGACTCGGACCGGATCGGCGAGGCCGCACGACTCATCGCCGCGAGCCGGGCGCCGATGATCTTCGTCGGCGGTGGCGCCTTCGGAGCCGCCGCCGAGATCCTCGAGCTCGCGGAGCGGATCGAGGCGCCGGTCGTCGCGTTTCGCAGCGGCCGCGGCATCGTGAGCAACGCTCACCCGCTCGGCCTCACGATCGCCGAGGCGTACCGGCTCTGGGCCCGCACGGATCTGATGATCGGGATCGGCACGCGCCTCGAGGTTCCGCTCTGGCGGTGGCCCTATCGCCCGACGGGACTGAGGTCCGTCCGCATCGACATCGACCCGGCCGAGATGCGGCGCTTCGTTGCCGATGTGGGGGTGGTCGCGGATGCCGCCGAGGGCACGCGCGCGCTCCTCACCGCGACGCGCCAGCTCGCGCGGTCGAGTTCGGGCTGGCGTGAGGAGATCGCGCGCGCCCGCCTGGCGGTGACGGCCGAGATCCAATCGATCCAGCCGCAGGTCGGCTACCTCGCCGCCTTGCGCGAGGTGCTGCCGGCGAGCGGGATCGTGACGGATGAGATCTCGCAGGTCGGCTTCGCCTCGTGGTACGCGTATCCGGTCTACGAGCCGCGCACCTTCATCGCCTCGGGGTACCAGGGCACGCTCGGCGCGGGCTACGCGACCGCG
>JASHTK010000324.1 GCA_030040575.1 Gammaproteobacteria bacterium | reverse complement strand
ATCGAGATGACGACGTTGCTCGGCCGGGCTGATCACGTCGGTGAGCCGGATGCCGAACTTCTCGTTGACGACGACCACCTCGCCGTGCGCGATCAGCGTGCCGTTCACGTATACGTCGAGCGGCTCGCCGGCCTCGCGGTCGAGCTCGACGACCGAGCCTTGATTGAGCTGCAGGAGGTTGCGGATCGGAACGCGGGTACGGCCCACTTCCATCGAGAGGATGACGGGGACGTCGAGGATGAACTCGAGGTTCACCTCGCGGCTCGCCTCCGCCGGTCGCTCGCCGCTCGGTTGCGGCTCGCCCTCGCGCAGGTTGTCGAACTCGGCGGTACGCGCCTCGGTCGCTTTGGCGTTCATGAATCGGTCCTCACGCTTTCTTGGCCTGTTGGGACTCGGCGGCGAGCTTCGGCCGCCGGATGCGCTCATCGATCCTCACGGCCTGCTGCCCGCGCGAGAGCCCGAAGGCGCCGCGGAAGATCGGGACGGCCTCGGCGAGCAGGGTGACCTTGCCCGCGAAGTCGCAGGGGATCACGTCCCCGGGCTTGAGGTTCAGCACCTCGGCGAGGGTGAGGGAGCTGCGTCCGAGCAGCGTCGACATCTCGATCTCCGCGTCGTCGATCTCCTCGCGCAGGGCATGCATCCAGCGCTCGTCGTGCTCCGCGCGATCGCTCTGCAGGCCGGCGTCGAGCACGTCGCGCAGCGGCTCGATCATCGCGTACGGCATGGTGACGTGCAGGTCGCCCCCGCCGCCCTCGAGCTCGATGTGGAACGTCGTGACGACGACGATCTCCGAGGGGCTCACGATGTTGGCGAAGTGCGGATTGATCTCCGACTGCAGGTACTCGATCTCGATGCTCGAGACGTGCGACCACGCCTCGCGCAGATCGGCGAAGGCGCTGCGCAGGAGCATGTGGATCACGCGCTGCTCGGTCGCGGTGAAGTCGCGGCCCTCGATCTTGATGCTGCGCCCGTTGCCGCCGAAGAAGTTGTCCACCACCGTGAAGACGAGCTTCGGGTCGAGCACGACGAGCGCCGTGCCGCGCAGCGGGTTGATCTTCACGAGGTTCAAGCTCGTCGGCACGTGCAGCGTGTGCACGTACTCGCTGAATTTCTTCGTCTGCACCGGGCCGACGCCGATCTCGGGCGAGCGGCGCAGGAGGTTGTACAGGTCGAGGCGGAACAGGCGGGCGAAGCGCTCGTTGATCATCTCGAGCGTCGGCATGCGCCCGCGCACGATGCGCATCTGATTGCGGAAGTCGAACGCGCGCGCCTCGCCCGGCGTCGGGGGCGGCTCGGTGTCGACCGCGCCCGCGTCGATGCCGTGGATCAGCGCATCGATCTCATCTTGGCTCAGGATCTTCTCGGGGGCCATGCGTTTCCCATCGCGCTCATTGCATGACGAAACTGGTGAAATACACGGCGTCGACCCGATCGGGCGTCCCGCCGTTCTCGGCGATGACCTTGCGCACCGCATCGAGCGCCTCCGAGCGCAGCTTCTCCTTGCCGTCGCGGGTGGCGATGTCCGCGTATTTCTGGTTGCCGAACAGCAGCAGCAGATCGTTGCGGATGACCGGATCGTTCGCCTTGATGAGGTCGACCGTCGCCGCGTCGTGCGTCATGACCTGCACCGTGAGCTGCAGGAAGCGCACGGCTTGATCGGCCTCGAAGTTGGTGACGAACGGCGGATCGAGCGCGACGTAGAGCGCAGGTCCGAGCGGAACGTGCGCCTCCGCCGCCTTGGATTTCGCGCCAGAGCGGCCGAGGAGCAGCCAGGCTCCCGCGGCCGCGGCCGCGAGCACGATCACGGCGATGGCGGCGAGCTTCCACCACGAGCGCTTGCGCGGCGGGACCGCTTCATCGGCCGGCGGTGCTTCCGCCGCCGCCTCCAGAGTCGGAATGTCAGCCATCGTTGAGTGTCACCTGCAGGATGCCGGGGACAGGGGTGCAACGCCTATGCCACGCGGGTCGCAAAGTGCTCAAGTGGCTGAATGGTCGGAGTTTTCCGACTCGAGAGGGATTGTGAAGCGCCTCTCATCGCCGCGCCCGCGACGGAAAGTTGGCGCCGTGCGCGCGGCGCGCGATTCAGGCGTAAAGATCGACGAGGCCGAGGCCGGTCGCGCCGCTCGCGGGCGCCGCCGGCGAATCGGCTCGAGCGGTCGTGCTCGCGACAGCCGAGACGGCCGAGAGCTCGCGCTGCTGCTGTGGCGGCTCGCGATAGACGCCGCTATCGGAGAGCGCCATGCCCTGCGAGGCGAACATCGCCCGCAGTCGAGGCAGCGCCTGCTCGAGGGCGGCGCGCGTGTCGGGATGCGCGGCTCCGAACCAGACGCTCGCCGCGGCGCCGCGCACGGTGATGCGCGCCTCGATCGGACCGAGATCGGGCGGTGAGACCTGCAGCGATGCCGACTTCACCCCGTTCTGCGCCATCCAGATGAGATGGCTGCCGAGCTCATCGACCCACGGTGCCGTGCCGACGGAGGCGTGCAGCTCGGATTTGGCGAGCGGCGGCGTCGCGGACGCCGGGGCCGCGAGCCGGATGCCGGTCGCCGCGCTTTGCGCATCGGCCGCCGTGGTCGACGCGGCGGACGAGCTCTTGTCCGCGGTGGTAGAGGCATCGCCCGCTGTGCCGGAATCTGCGCCTTGATCCGCGGAGCTCTGCGCGGAGCTCCCGGTCAGCAGCGCGAGCAGCTGCAGCGCGCTCGCGGGCTCGCCAGCCGGGGTGCTTGCGCCCGCGCTGCCCGTGCCCGCACTGCCGGCGCCCGCAGTGCCGGTGCTCACATTGCCGCCCGCGCTGCCGGCTCCGGCACTGCCGCCACCCATGGCG
>JASHTK010000033.1 GCA_030040575.1 Gammaproteobacteria bacterium | reverse complement strand
CGAGCGGCGCGCGGCGCGCGCGGCGCGCACGCAGCTCCTGCAGGCCTTGCGCATCTCGAGCGAGACGCTCGATGCCGCCCTCAGAATCACAGCCGATCCGAGCCGATCCGGATGACCGTAAGGAGATGAGCATGAGACCGCAGTCCGTCATGGCCGCCGCGAGGCTTCTCTCGGTGCTGATCCCCCTCGCGCTGCCCGTGGCATCGCACGCGCAGGCCGGCCGCATCGATCTTCCGAGCTTCGACGACCTGGCGCAGAAGGCGACGAACTCCGTCAACATCAGTCTCGACCCCTCGCTGCTGAGGCTCGCGGCCCAGTTCGTGGGCAGCGGCCAAGACGCCGACGCCGCGCAGAGCGTGCTCAACGGGATCGAGGGGATCTACGTGCGCAGCTTCGACTTCGCGGCGGATCACGCCTATCCGCAAAGCGAGGTGGAGCCCGTTCGCAAGCAGATCGAGGCGGCGGGTTGGGCGAAGCTGGTCTCGATCCACCACTCCGAGCAGAACGAGGACGTGGACATCCGCGTACGCCGGCAGGGCAACCACATCGAGGGCCTCGTCGTCATCGTGACGAACCCCCGGCACTTCACGATCGTCAATATCGTCGGCTCGGTGGACCTCGCGAAGCTGAGCGCGCTGCAGGGCAAATTCGGGGTGCCGAGCCTGCCGCAGAATGTCCCGCCGGGACGCAAGCCGAGCGGGTCGTAGTCTCGGGCGCGGCTCACGCGAGCCGCGCGACTCGAGCGAGCGGCGGCGGTCAGCCGTTCGGGGGATCAGGCTCCGCGAGGCCGTGCGGGTGCCCCACGACGTCCTGGCCGTCGCCGGCTCTGAAGTGACGGAAGAGCTCCGCGACGTTGTGCACTTTGAAATGGGCGTAGATCGCCTTCACGTGATCCTTGACGGTGTTGTAGCTGCAGCCGAGCTTCGCGGCGATCCTCGGCTTGTTGTGGCCCTCCATGAGGAGCATGAGGACCGTGCGCTGGCTCGGCGGCAGGGGATGAACGCGCCGAGCGACGCTGTGCAGGCTCTCCTCCCCGTGCAGCCAGTCGATCTCGCCGGTCACGATGTGGGCGATGCGCTGCTCGAGCGGCGTGAAGTTGCGCCGGCCCGTCCGGCGCTTGAGCGTGATGCCGCTGAAGAGGCCGCTGTCGTCCAGCACCTTGACGCAATAGAGCACGTGCTCGAACCCGAGCGCCTCGAGAATCCGCCGGTTGCGCGGCCCGTACCACTCCTCGGGCGTCACGAGCTGATCCCACCGGCGCGTGAATCGCTTGCTGGTGAGGCGCAGCCGGTTGAGCGCCTGGTACTCGACCGGCGTGTTCTGCCGGTCCTGCATGATCTGCGCGGATCGTGCGGCCTGCTCGTCCGTGTAGCCGCCGTGCTGAAAGTACGCCACCGCGGGGTTGTCGTGCTCGTCCGCCGCGCGGCTGATGATCCAGGCCCAGGCGTCGGCGTCGATCATCTTCGCGAGACCGGTCATCAGTGCCCGCCGCTTGGCGGGCCTCGATCCCTCCATGTCGGCCACTCTTCCGACCAGGCGCACGATCCTGCGGACTTCCGACTCCGGTATCAGGGTGTCTTTCCGCAATGTGCTTCCTCCACGCCCGATCGACTCGGACGTCGAGCGCCGCCGTTCATTCTATCGGGATCTCATCGCGCATCGTGAAAGATGATGCCGACCGCATAGCGCTCGCCGGAGCGCAGGCGGCTCACGCCGTGGCGCAGGCTCGCTCGGTGCCATCCGCGCGCGCCCTGAACGGGACGATGGCGCACGGGGAAGATCACGCCGTCGCCGCGCGCGAGCGGCACCACCTCCGCCCGCGACTGCCTGCGCGGGCGCTGCTCCGTCAGCACGAACTCCCCGCCCGTGAAATCCCGCTGCGGCTCGGAGAGCAGGAAGGTCGCCTGGAGCGGAAACACCTGCTCGCCGTAGAGGTCCTGGTGCAGGCAGTTGTAGTCGCCGCGCTCGTAGCGGAGCAGAAGGGGCGTCGGGCGAGACTGGCCGCCCCGCCTGCAGCGAGCGAGATACGCCGCGTGGTCGGCCGGATAGCGGGCCGCGATGCCGAGCGCCTCGCTCCAGCGATTCGCGACGGGCGCGAGCCGTGCGTACAGCTCGGCGCGCAGCGTCGCGACGGGCGCGGGCAGGGGGTACGCGAAGTACTTGTACTCCCCGCTCCCGAATCCATGCCGCGCCATCGCGATCGTGGCGCGGAATCGCCCGGCCTGCCCGTAGCAGCGCGCGAGCTGCGAGGACTCCCCCCGACTGAGCAGGCCGCGGAGGATCGCGCAGCCGTGCGCATCGAGCGCCTGCTCGATGCTCGGCCAGTCGAGCGCCGCGATCCGCTCGGCGAGCCCGCTATCCGACATCCTCACCGTAGTCGCGATCCGGATGGTCGGCCTCGCCGAGGCGCCAGTAGCCGCGCGTCACGAGCTGGGCGCGCGGAAATTGCCGCTCGAGGAGCAGGTGCCGGCGGATCCGGCGCATCGCATTCGCCTCGCAGGCGACGTAGATCCGTCCCGAGCCGGCCGGCAGCTCGATGCCGCGCATCGCGGCCTCGAGCTCGCGTCCGGCGCCCGCCGCGTCCGCTCCGCGGCGCAGCCAGAGCGTCTCCGTGTTGGCGCTTCTCGCCCCGAGGGCGTGCTCTTCGGCGCCGTCGACCACCTCGAGCAACACTCGGGCCTGCACGGACGTGGGGAGGCTCTCGAGGATCGTGCAGATCGCCGGGATCGCCGTGTCATCGCCCGCGAGCAGGTACCAGTCCGCGGCGGCGTCGACCGAATAGCTGCGTCCGGGGCCCGCGATGGTGAGCGTCTGGCCGACGGCTGCCTGCTCCGCCCAGGCCGATGCGGGGCCCGCGCCGTGGATCACGAACTCCACGTCGAGCTCGCGCGCATCGGGGTCGAAGCGGCGAGGCGTGTAGGTTCGCATGGTCGGGCGCGCCGCGCTCGTCCCGGATCCCTCCGCGAGTGACGCTCCCGCGCCCTCGCCGCCGGCATCGAAGATGAGCTTGATGTGAGAGGCCGGTCCGGACCACTCGAACGAGGCCAACTCCTCTCCGGCGAACGTCACGCGGACCATTCGCGGGGTGAGGCGCCGCACGCGCTTCACCCGCAGCCGGTAGCGCGGCTTGCGCGGGCGCGCGCCCTCGGGGGGATGCGCGGCTTCCGGGGAATGCGCGCCGTCGGGCGGCGAATCGCGCGCAGGGTCGGCCGAGCTCATCGAAGGGCTCGGCGCGCTAGTTCAACGAGCGCACCGGGCCGCCCGCGACGGTCACGGCGTCGCGCGGCTCCCCGGTCCAGATCCGCGCGGCGTTGAGCCTCGAGGTGAGCAGGAGCTTGCCCCCGAGATTCATGCGGTCCATTCCGTACACGTCGTACAGCGCTTCGAAGGCTGGGGCATCGTGCGCGCTGGAATTAAGCTCCTCGAGCGACTGCGGCTGCGTCACGGCCTCCGCCGTGTGCATCACCGCCTCGTCGCGCGTCCCGGAGATGACGACGATCTGGTTGCCGCTCGGGCCCATGAACGTCGCGAAGTACCCGTAATCGTGGTACTTCTCCTCGCCGCGCGGCACCGCGGCCTCGCTCAGGTAGTGCCGGCCGGTCACCTGATCGACGATCTCATCGTACGACTTGCCCATGGAGAAGCGGGAGCCGGCGAAGACCAGGTCGTGCAGCATGCCCATGCCGCTCAGATATCCGATGTACACCACGTCCGCCGAGGTGAGCACGGCGGGGCTCAGCTCCGAGGCGAGCGCGACCCGGATGCGCCGGTGCGCCGGGGCGAGGAGCGGCATCACGTCGCGTAGCGCGTACCCGGCGGCGGTCGGCAGGTAATCGAGCTGCAGATCGAGGTAGTCGTTGGCGAGCTCGGGGTGCAGCATCAGATACTGGTCGAGATCCGCCGTGGAGTTGATCGAGAACTCCCGGACCAGGCGCTTGACCTTCATCGACTGATCGGTCTCGCCGAAGATGTAGTAATCGCCGAGCACGACGAAGATCGGGCGATCGTCGCTCAGCATTCGCGACCAGACGGGGGTCTCGCGGAGCGTGCCGAGCTCGTCGGGGACGGAGTGCCAGCGCACGTAGCCCAAGCCGAGCAGCGCGAGCACATTGATGAGCAGGGACGCTGCGAGCGCGGCCTGTGCGAAGGAGAGGCGCCGGCGCGCGGGCGCCACCACCGTCTCGGCTCGCTCGACCGTCTCGATGACGAACCGATAGGCCCCCTTCGGAATCACCAGGCGCTCGGGCTCGCCGCGACCGGAGCCGGCGTAGAATTCCTCGAGCTTGCGGCGCAGCTTGTGAATGTATACTCGGACCATCGCATCTTGCGACACGTCGAATCGTCCGTCCTTGCCGAACACCTCGACGGCGACCTCGATCTCCTTCGGGGCCCGGTCGGTGAGGGAGCAGTCGACGAGAAAATCGAACAGGCGACGGATCAGGCGGGACCGGCCGAGCACCCCGCTCGCGCGGATCCGCTCGGCATGAGCGTGCAATTGGTGGATATCGAGCATGGCGGGGGCGGCGCTTGCGAGCAGTGGTATCCTAGCACGGCCTGTTAACGTTAAATAACGCCATTCGGAACAGTAATTTACCAGACAAGCCGCCTCTGAAGGCGCAGCATGTGCCGAGGAGCGGGCATGTCTCGCCGCAAGAGTGCCGTGTGATGAGCGCGAATCCGTTGATCTGGCAACGGCGTTGAGATGACAATCCCCACCCCCGCGCGGCGCGCCTCGGAGATGCGAGATGATTCCCGCCTTCTGTGATTGGCTGTCGAACACGCCCGTGAGCATGGTCATCCAGAACCTCTTCTGGGTGATTCCGACGGTGCAGACCGTGCACATCCTCGCCATCGCGACCGTCATGGCCTCGGTCGTGATGCTCGACTTTCGCCTCCTCGGCGTGACCGGCCGCAGCCAGAGCATTCCGGAGGTGGCCCACCGATTTCTGCCGTGGGTATGGGGCGCGGTCGCGGTGCTCCTCGCCTCCGGCTCCCTTCTCATCATCGGCGAGCCGGGGCGCGAGCTGCTGAGCGAGGTGTTCTGGGCCAAGATGACGCTGCTCGCGTGCGCCCTCACTCTCACCGGGATCTTCCAGTACGCCCTGAGGAACGGCGGCTCATTCTGGGAGCGCCGCCGCATCGTCACTCGGGTGGCGGCGGTCGTGTCGCTGCTGCTGTGGTGCTCGATCCTCGCCGCGGGCCGGTGGATCGCCTACATGGCGCACGGCTGAGGGTCAGGATCCGGTGATACTGACCCGCCTGTTCGCCGACCTCGAGGCGACTCCCCTCGGCACGGCCGTCCGGGAGTCCACCTGGCTTTTCCCCACCATCGAGACGCTGCACGTGCTCTCGATCACGCTCGTCGTCGGCACCATCATGATCGTCGATCTGCGGCTCATCAACGTCACCTCGCGCCACAGGGCCGTGAGCGAGCTCATGCGGGAGACGCTGCCCTGGACGTGGACCGCCTTCGTCTGCGCCGTCATCACGGGCAGCATGCTCTTCAGCTCCTCGGCGGTGAAGTACTCGGGGAACGGACCGTTCGAGTGCAAGATGCTGCTGCTGCTCGCCGCCGGGATCAACATGGCGGTCTTTCATCTCGGCACGTATCGCACGGTCGCCGGGTGGGACCGTGAGGTGACGACGCCCACCGGCGCGCGGATCGCCGGCGGCCTGTCGCTCGCGATCTGGGTGACCGTGGTCGCACTCGGCCGCTGGATCGGCTTCACGACCAACTGACTCCGCCCCGGTGCCCGCTGCCGGCGTCGCCCGCGGGCCCCGCGGCTCGCCAGGCCGCGGCTCAGCTGTCGCGGGATCTGCAGGGCGGGCGAGGGTTGCCACTTGCGCCGCACGCCGAGATGCGGTGAGCTTGGCCACGGACTGGCAGCACGGGGAGCCCTCCCATGAAGATCGCACTGATCGGCGCCACGGGGAACGTCGGCACGAAAATCGTGGACGAAGCCCTCTCGCGCGGACACCAGGTGACGGGCATCGCCCGCCACGTGGACAAGCTCAAGGCCCGCCGGGGCCTCACGGGCAGGCAAGCCGATCTCGCCGACGAGAAGAACGTCGCCGACGTGGTGCGCGGACACGACGCGATCGTCGTGAGCGTCCGCTACCAGCACAACGACGTGCTGAAGGCCTTCGCCGCCGCCAAGGCGGCGGGCGTCAAGCGCGTGCTGCTCGTCGGCGGCGCCGCGAGCCTCGAGATCTCCCCCGGCGTGCGGCTCCTCGACACTCCGGGATTCCCTGCGGAAATCAAGGTGGAAGCGCAGCCTGCCGCCGAGGCGCTGAAGCGCGTGCGCGAGGAGAAGACGCTCGAGTGGACCTTCGTGTCACCGTCGATCATGCTCGTTCCGGGCGAGCGGACCGGGAAATTCCGCATCGGCGGCGACCAGGTGCTGAAGGACGCGAAGGGCGACAGCCGCATCAGCCAGGAGGATCTCGCGGTCGCGATCCTCGATGAGCTCGAGAAGCCGCGTCACGTCCGCAAGCGCTTCACCGTCGGGTACTGAGGAACCATTCAAGACAAGGGGGGTCGGTCATGAGATTGCGAAGCTTCGCCGGATTGATCGTGGTCGTCTCGTGGGCTCTGCAGCCGGCCGCGCGCGCGCAGGAGCCGGTGGTTGGCGCGCCGAATCCCGATGCGCTGTTCAGGAGCCCCGACCCGACGCTGAATGCCAACGAGCAGGCCGTCTACCACATCATGAAGGACCTGCTGGAGGCGAACCACTGGGAGCTCGCCAACCGGTACCTCACCCGGCGGTATCTGCAGCACAATCCGCTGGTACGGTCCGGTCGAGACCCGGTCGTGCATTTCTTCACGGCCGTCCTCAAGCGCAAGCCGACGCCGATCCCCAAGCGGATGAGGACCAAGGTGGTCGCCGTGGTCGCGCAAGGTGACTTGGTCATCGTCGCCACTCCGCGGGTGCTGAAGGATCCGAAGGATCCGTCGAAGACCTACACGACGACCTGGTTCGACATGTGGCGGATGAAGGGCGGCCGCGCCGACGAGCACTGGGACTGCCAGGTGAAGAACTGAGACGGCGCGCCGACCCGCTCAGCCGGCCTTCTGCAGCGCGGCGCTCTTGCCGGCGATGACGCTCAGTAGATCGTTCCAGGAGCTCACGAAGGCCGCGGCGCCCTCCTCTTGCAGCCTTGCGGCGAGCGGGCCGAGATCCACCCCCGCGCGCGCGAGCTCGGCGAGCACCTCCGTCGAGCCGCCGCCATCCGCGGCGAGCTCCGGGCCGAGCTCGCCGTGATCGGCGAAGGCCTTGAGCGTGCCTTCGGGCATCGTGTTGATCGTGAGCGGGGCGACCAGCCCCTTCACGTATAGGATGTCGGAGGCCTTGGGGTCCTTCGTGCCGGTGCTCGCGAAGAGCAGCCGCTGCGGCCGCGCTCCCGCGTTGAAGGCGCGCCGCCAGCGGCTCGAGGCGAGCAGCTCCGAGTACGCGCGATAGGCGCTGTGCGCGACGGCGATGCCGAGTGTGTTGGTGAGCCGCGCCGGCACGCGTCCGGCCACGGCCACGTCCCAGCGGCTGACGAACAGCGAGGCGACGGAGGTGACGCTCGGATTCAATCCGGCGGCGATCCGGCGCTCGACCCCCCGGAGGTACGCGTCGGCCGCGGCGAGATACTGCTCGCGGGAGAACAGCAGCGTCACGTTGACCGGCACGCCGGCAAAGATCGCCTCCTCGATCGCGGGCAAGCCCTCCGCCGTTCCCGGGATCTTGATGAAGAGATTCGGACGGCGGGCGCGGGCATGCAGGTCCCTCGCCTCGGCGAGGGTCGTGACCGCATCGCGCGCGAGGGTCGGCGAGACCTCGAGAGACACCCAGCCGTCGAGCCCATCGGTGCGGTCGTGAACGGGACGGAAGAGGTCGGCCGCGCGCGTGAGGTCCTCGAGCGCGAGCTCGAAGAACAAGGCCTCCCCGCTGAGCCCGGCGCGCGCCCGCTCGCGGATCGCCGCATCGTACGCGGTGCCGTTCTTGATCGCGTGGTCGAAGATCGTGGGGTTCGAGGTGAGTCCGGTCACCGACAGCTCGCCGATGTAGCGCGCGAGGGTGCCGCTCGTGAGCAGGTCTCGGGTGATGTTGTCGAGCCAGAGGCTCTGGCCCGCGCGCCGAAGCGCCTCGGTCGGTCTCATCGTGAGTCTCCTTGCCGGCGCCTCATTAGTAGTGCTTCCAGGCGGCGCGCGCCTGCGCCTTGAGCGCGCGCCTGTGATCCTCGAACGCGAGCCGCTCCTTCGCCGGTGACTCCTCGGGAATCGCCGCGAGAGCCTCCTCGAAGATCTCCCGCAGCTCCTCTTTGAACTCCGGATGCGTGAAGATGTAGAAGTCGTTGCGCAGGATCCCGCGCAACACTTTCTCGCCCGCCTCGAGCGGCGCCATGCCGGCGCGGTGGTGCAGCTCGGCGAGGCGCGTCATGAACTGGGTGTCCGCGGGCCCGGAGGTGGAGGCGAGCCGGGCCGGCCGCACCTTCTCGCTCTCGTAGATGGCGCTGTCCACCAGACCGGGGCAGACGACGGACACGTTGATGCCGAGCGGCGCGGCGCTGTAGCGCAGGGCCTCCGAGAGGCCGCGGACCGCGAACTTGGCACAGGTATAGATGCCGGCGTTCGGCCCGGAGATGAACGAGGCCATCGAGGCGGTGTTGACGATGTGTCCGCCTTCGCCGTGCTTGCGGATGCGCGGAATGAAGGTGTGCACGCCGTTCACCACTCCGCCGAGGTTCACTCCGAGGACCCAGTCCCAGTCGTCGTAGGTCGCCGCGGCGATGTCGTTGAAGAGGTTGATGCCCGCGTTGTTGCAGGCGAGGTGCACCTTGCCGAAGACGCGCTCCGCCTCATCGGCCGCCTCGGCGAGCCCCTTGCGGTCCGTCACGTCCACGCGGATCGCATGGACGCTGCGCGGCTTGCCGATCCGCGCGAAGTGCTCGACCGCCTGCTCGAGATGATCCGGCCGGATGTCGGCGAGGACGACCTTCATGCCTGCGGCGCAGAAAGCCTGAGCCATGCCGAAGCCGAGGCCGCTGCCGCCGCCGGTGATGAAGGCCACTCGGCCCGTCACGTCTCGCATTGCCGTCACTCCTCGAGCGGCGTCGGTTGCGCGTGGAACGCGTCCGGCGGCTCATTCTTAGCACCTTTCCGTCGAACCGGCTATGCTCTCCGCGCGCGAGGCGCGTTTCCCCCGCGGCCTTCCGGGAGTGTGCGGCGAGGCGAGCTCATGCTGACCAAGATGGAGCACTATCTCGTCATCACGGACGACATCGAGGGCACGAAGGACTTCTACTGCGAGGCGCTCGGGATGCGCGTCGGGTTCCGCCCGCCGCTCGAGTTCCCGGGGTACTGGCTGTACGTCGGCGACACCCCCTGCATCCACATCGCGGAGTGGCAGACGTACACCGCGCATTCTCACCGCCAGGGCATCCCGGTCTCGACGAGGGCACCCGGCACGGGGCCCTTCGACCACATCGCGTTCAACGCCGAGGACTTCGACGGCGTGCGCGCGCGCCTCGAGCGGTACGGGGTCAAGCCGGGCGTGAACGTCGTGACCGGCGCGCCGCTGCGTCAGCTCTTCCTGACCGACCCCAACGGGGTGAAAATCGAGATCAATGTCCGCGACCCGCGGACATCATCGTGAGGGACACCCGATGAGTCGGCCGCATGAACCGACCCTGCGCGAGCTGCTCGCGCGCGTGCACGAGGAGCTGAGCGGCGCCCGAGCGGTGGACGCCGAATCGCGCCGGCTCCTCGGGGTCCTGACGCAGGACATCGAGCGCAAGCTTGCCGGCGCCGCGGCGCGGACCGAGCTCGACCGGGATTCGCTGCCGCGCCTGGAGGCCCTGGCGGTGCGCTTCGAGACGCAGCATCCCGCGCTCGCGCAGGGGCTGCGCGAGCTGATCGACCTGCTCGCCAAAGCGGGAATCTGAGCTCGCGGGTCCGCGCGGGGAGGCGCCGGGCGTCGCCCGGCACCGCTCAATCATCCATCAGGAAGCTGCGCAGCTGCTCGCTGCGGCTCGGATGGCGCAGCTTGCGCAGGGCTTTCGCCTCGATCTGGCGGATTCGCTCGCGCGTCACATCGAACTGCTTGCCGACCTCCTCGAGCGTGTGGTCGGTGTTCATGTCGATGCCGAAGCGCATCCGCAGCACCTTCGCCTCGCGCGGCGTGAGCTGGGCGAGCACGGAGTGGGTGGTCTCGCGCAGGGACTCCATCGTCGCCTGATCGATCGGCGAGGAGACCGAGGTGTCCTCGATGAAGTCGCCGAGGTGGGAGTCCTCGTCGTCGCCGATCGGAGTCTCCATCGAGATGGGCTCCTTTGCGATCTTCAGGACCTTGCGCACCTTGTCCTCCGGCATCTCCATCCGCACCGCGAGCTCCTCGGGAGTCGGCTCGCGGCCCATCTCCTGGAGCATCTGCCGGGAGATGCGGTTTAGCTTGTTGATCGTCTCGATCATGTGCACCGGGATGCGGATGGTGCGCGCCTGGTCCGCGATGGAGCGGGTGATCGCCTGGCGGATCCACCAGGTCGCATAGGTCGAGAACTTGTATCCGCGGCGATACTCGAACTTGTCCACGGCCTTCATCAGGCCGATGTTGCCTTCCTGGATGAGATCGAGGAACTGCAGGCCGCGGTTGGTGTACTTCTTGGCGATCGAGATCACGAGCCGCAGGTTCGCCTCCACCATCTCCTTCTTCGCGCGCCGCGCCTTCGCCTCGCCGATCGATACCTCGCGGTTGATCTCCTTCAGGTCCGCGACGAGCAGGTGATACTGCTCCTCGAGCCCCTCGAGCTTTCTCTGGCGGCGCTCGATCTCCTCCTTGAGCCGCGCGAGCGGGGCGGAGTACTTCTTGCCCGCCTTCACGTGCTTCGCGAGCCAGCGCGGGCTCGTCTCGTTCTTCGGGAACGTCGCGATGAAATCCTTGCGCGGCATGCCGGCATCGCGCACGGCGAGGATCATGATCTCCTTCTCGAGCTGGCGGATCTCGCTCACGTGCGCGCGCAGGTTGAGGATGAGCGCATCGAACATGCGCGGGGAGAGCTTGAGCTCCATGAACTCCGCCGCGAGCTTTCTGCGCAGGCGCAGGGCGCGCGCATCCGCCGTGCCGGACCTCTGGATCGCCGTGAGCGCGTGGGCGAAGCTCTTCTGGATCGATGCGAAGCGGCGCGCGGCCTCCTCCGGATCCGGCCCGGTGTCCACGGTCTCCTCGCTGTCCTCGCCGTCCTCCGACTCCTCCTCGTCCTCGCCGCGGGTGCGATCCTCATCCGAGACGAGCTCGAGCTTCGTGGGATTCTGCGGCTGCGCGATGACATCGGGCGCGTTCGGATCGATGAATCCGACGATCACGTCCACGAGCCGCGCCTGCCCGCTCTTCACCGGCTCGTACGCCTTCAGCAGGAACTCGAACGTCGGCGGATACATGGAGAGCGCGGTGCGCACGGCATCGAGCCCCTCCTCGATGCGCTTCGCGATGCGGATCTCGCCCTCGCGCGTGAGCAGCTCCACGGTCCCCATCTCGCGCATGTACATGCGGACGGGATCCGTCGTGCGCCCGAGCTCGGCATCGAGCGCCGCGAGCGCGGCGGCGGCCTCCTCGATCGCCTCCTCGTCGGCGGGCGCGGCGGGCTCGGTCGCGAGCAGCGACTCGGTGTCCGGCGCCTTCTCGTACACCGGGATGCCGATATCGTTGATCCGGTTGACGATGTCCTCGATCTGCTCCGGATCCACGATCTCGGAGGGCAGATGGTCGTTCACCTGCGCGTAGGTGAGGTAGCCCTGCTCCTTGCCACGCGCGATGAGCAGCTTGATCTGCGACTGGTGGTCTTCGGACATCACGGTCACGCGGCGCTCGATTCCCAACACCCTCTTCTCTCCCGCAGCATTCTTCGAGCCGGCCCTGGCCTCACCTTCGGGCTGAGTCGATCCGGGCTCGAGAGTTCCCGAGGACGAGAGGTTATCGGCCGGCTTTGGCGCAGCTTCAATCGGCCGCCTCGGCGCGGTCGGCTTGCGGTCCCGCACGGTCGCGGCCGCCGCCTTCCTCAAGGCGGCGACCCGGACCGGCTTGGCCGGGGGCGTGCGTTTCTTGCTGGCGGCGGAGGGCTTCGGCTTGCGTGTCATGGTGCGGTCGGCGCGGTGCGGGTGCGCGTGAGGAGATTGGATTTGACGTCCCCTATCTGAGTGCCGGGCCGGGCAACTCAAGGGCCCGCCGGGCAAAGCGCACCATTTTATTAGACGGTCGGGGATCTGCCAAATCGGGCTGGGCCGGGCGGCTCAGGATGCCGCGGCGAGCGGGCGTCCCCGGGCCAGATCAGTTGTAAGCTTTTGAATCTCAAGCTTTTCTTCCCCAGAGAGCTGGCCGCGCCGGTCCTTCTCGAGCAGCCCGTCGAGGCGGCGGCGGGCGCTCTCCTCGAGCAGCCGCTCGAGCGCCTGCTCGAGCTCG
>JASHTK010000323.1 GCA_030040575.1 Gammaproteobacteria bacterium | reverse complement strand
CGCGGGCTGAGGTTCACATCCTGCCGGTGCAGGGCAACGTCTACATGCTCGTCGGCGCGGGCGGCAACATCACGGCGCAGGTCGGCGCGGACGGCGTGCTGCTCGTCGATACCGGCTTCGCGCAGATGAGCGACAAGGTGCTGGCGGCCGTTCGGAGCCTCTCGAGCGGGCCGATCCGTTACATCATCAACACGCATGTTCACGCCGATCACACGGGGGGGAACGAGGCCATCGCGAAGGCGGGCAGCACGATCGCCGGCGGCAACGTCTTGGGCAACATCGGGGCGAGCGCGGGCGATCAAGCGCAGATCATCGCGTTCCAGACCGTGCTCGACCGGATGGCCGAGCCGAGCGGGGGGGAGCCCGCCGCCCCGCAGGGCGCATGGCCGACCGAGACGTACACGACGCCGGAGAGAAAGCTCTTCTTCAACGGCGAGGGCATCGTGCTCATGCACATCCCCGCCGCGCACACGGACGGGGACACGATGGTGTTCTTCCGCCGCTCCGACGTGGTGAGCGCGGGGGACATCTTCGTCACCGACGGCTACCCCGTCGTCGATCTCGCGCGGGGCGGCAACATCCAAGGCGTCATCGCCGGGCTCAACCGCATCATCGACATCGCCATTCCGGCCGACGAGCAGGAGGACGGCACGCTCGTCATTCCCGGGCACGGCCGGCTCTGCGACGTGGCCGACGTGGTCTTCTACCAGGAGATGGTGACGATCATCCGCGACCGCATCGAGGACATGATCGAGCGGGGCATGACGCTCCGCCAGGTTGAGGCCGCGCGCCCGACGCGCGATTACGACCCGCGCTACGGATCGGGCGGGGGCTTCTGGACGACCGACCGGTTCGTCGAGGCCGTCTACAAGAGCTTGAAGCATTGAGTGAGCGGCGCGCGGCCCGTGCGAGCGCGCGGTGCCCGGCATGCGGGAGGAGCCGATGAAGCGAACGTCCAGACTGACTCTCCTCGCCGCGTGCGCCGTGGTCGCGGGCGGCCGAGCCTTTGCGCACCATTCGTTCGCCGCGACGTACGTCGTGGACCAGGAGATCACGGTCGAGGGAACGCTCACTCAGTTCCTCTACCGCAATCCGCACTCCTTCGTGAAGATGCTCGCTCCGGATGCAAGCGGCCACCTGCAGACCTGGTCGATCGAGTGGGGCGGCGGAGCGCAGCTCACGCAGTCGCACGTGACGCGCTTCACCCTGAAGCCCGGCGACCGCGTCATCGTCACGGGCAATCCGGGCCGCGACCCGGGCGAGCACCGCATCCGCCTGCACAGGATCATCCGGCCCGCCGACGGCTGGAAGTGGGAAGGCGTCATCATGTAGCGCAGGGGCGCCGCCCCGCGCGAATCGCGAGACCGACGATGAGGCCGAGGTGATGACATTGACGACACCGAGACGATGGGCGCGGCCGATCGCCGCGCTCGCGCCGCTCTGGCTCGCAGCCCCCGCGCTCGCCCTCGCGCAGCTCGGGGCCATCCCGACCACCATCGCGCCCGCCGAGTCGCAAGCCGAGGCGCCACAGGATTTCACCGGATACTGGGTGGCGGTCGTGACGCAGGACTGGCGCTTTCGGATGCTGACGCCCGACCGGGGCGACTTCGCGGGCATTCCGCTCAATGCCGCCGGACGGCAGATCGCCGACCGGTGGGATCCGCGGCAGGATGAGGCGAACGGCGAGCAGTGCCGCTCGTACGGAGCGGCCAACCTCATGCGGGTCCCGGAGAGGCTGCACATCAGCTGGGCGGACGGGCAGACGCTGCGCATCGAGACGGACGCCGGAGAGCAGGTGCGGCTGCTGCACTTCGGGGGCAGTCCCGCGGCCGCGGCGACCCCGAGCTGGCAGGGATACTCGGTCGCCGAGTGGCAGGGGCTCAGCCCGCGCACGTTCCTCGGAACCGTGACGGGCGGCCTGCACGCCGGCATGGCGGCTCGCGAGGGCTACCTGCAGGTCGTCACGACGGCGCTGCGTCCTGGCTACCTGCGCAAGAACGGCGTGCCCTACGGCCCGCAGACGAGCATCCTCGAGTACTTCGATGGCTTCGAGGAGCCGAACGGCGATCGCTGGCTCGTGGTGACGACCATCGTGACCGACCCGGAGTACTTGGCCCAGCCGTACGTCACCAGCTCGCACTTCAAGCGCCTCCCGGGCCCCTCCGGATGGCATCCGACGCCGTGCGAGGCGCAATGAGCTTCCTCGCGTGGCTCCACGACACCGCCTTCAGCGAGATGATGCGCGACTCGATCTGGGCCGAGCCGATCGTCGAGACGATTCACGTGCTGACGCTCACCGTCTTTCTCGGGTTCGTGCTGCTGCTCGACCTGCGGCTGCTCGACCTCGCGATGCGGCACCGGCGGGTCTCGCAGCTGTTCGAGCAGCTCAATCCGGGACTGTTCGGGGGCTTTGCCGTGATGGTGGTCACGGGCCTTCTCCTGTTCTCCGGCGACCCGCTCGCCTTCTTCAGCACGCTGTTCTTCAAGCTGAAGATGATCATGCTCGTGCTCGCGGGATTGAACGTCCTCGTCTTCAACTTCACGGTCGGGCGGCGGCTCGAGGAGTGGGACCGGGCGCCGGCGACCCCCTGGGGCGCCAAGGCGGCGGGCATCGTCTCCCTTGCGCTGTGGATCTCGATCGTCGCCGCCGGGCGCGGCATCGCGTACGCCTTGCCGCCGCCGTGAGGCACGCCGCCCGATGAGCTGGGTCGCCGCCGAGCTGCTCGCCTTCTGCCGCTGGTGCAACGGGTCTTTCTTCGGGCACGGCATCCGCGACTCGGTCTGGCTCTTCCCCTTCGTCGAGATCTTCCACCTGCTCGCGCTCGGGCTGCTCGGCGGCACGGTCGTGATCCTCAACATGAGCCTGCTCGGCCTGCGCTTCCGCGGCGAGCCGGTCGCGGCGCTCGCGCGCGAGGTGCGGCCGTGGATGATCGGCAGCATCGTCGTGATGCTCGTCTCGGGCTTTCTGCTCTTCTCGACCGAGGCCGTGAAGATGTACGGCAGCCCGGCGTTTCAGTTCAAGATGGCCTCTCTCGCCCTCGCGCTGCTCTTCACCTTCACCGTGCACCGCCGGGTGACGATGCTCGAGGAGGCGCGGATCGGCGCGGTGTGGCCCAAGCTCGCGGCCGTCGTCTCGATCCTGCTGTGGACCGCCGTGGCGCTCGGCGGACGCGCCATCGGCTACGTCCCCTCGAGTGGGGCGGGCGGCGTCGGCGGTTGAGATTCTCGAGCCGCGGCGCGATGCTGCGCACCTCGGCGCAGGAGCCCACGACCATGAAGATCAGCGCCCGCAACTCCCTCCCGGGCATCATTCGAGCCATCGAGACCGGCGCCGTCAACGCCGAGGTGACCCTCGAGATCGCCCCCGGGATCCTCATCGTGTCGATCATCACCAACGGTGCGGTGGAGGACCTCGGATTGAAGGTCGGCGGCCGCGCCTACGCGGTCGTGAAGGCCTCGAGCGTCATGATCGGCGTGGATCACGCCCCGGAGAGCTGATCCCCCGCCTGATGAGCGCCCGGCCTCAGCGGTTGGCGGCGACGAGCGCCGGCTCCCTGCGGTAGATGTGCGGCAGCAGGCGCCGCAGGCTCGCGAGCTTCGGGATGTCGTTGTAGAGGATGTACGGGTCGTCCGGGTGCTGGACGAGGTAGTCCTGGTGGTAGCCCTCGGCGCGATAGAAGCCCGCGAGCGGATCGACCCGCGTGACGATCGGATCGGCGAACACGCGGGCCCGCTCGAGCTGGGCGATGTACGCGAGCGCGATCCGCCGCTGGTCGGCATTCGCGTAGAAGATCTCCGAGCGATACTGGGGCCCCACGTCGGGGCCCTGCCGGTCGAGCTCGGTCGGATCGTGCGCCACGGAGAAGAAGACGCGCAGCAGCTACCCGAAGGAGACCTTCCGGGGATCGAACAGGATCTGCACCGACTCGGCGTGACCGGTCGTTCCGGTGCTCACCTCCTCGTACTGCGCGGTGCTCGCCGCGCCTCCGGCATAGCCCGCCCACACGCGCCGCACGCCATTCACGTGCTCGAACACCGCCTGCATGCCCCAGAAGCAGCCGCCGGAGAGCACGGCCGTCTCGAGCGGCGCGGCGGGCTTGCCCTCGTCAACGACCGCGGCGGGCACCGCTTGGTCGAGGTCGGCCGCGCTCACCGCGCGCAGTCCCGGCACGGAGCCGAGCGCGAGCCCTGCAAGAAGCGCGGCGGCGCGCGCGGCAGTCCTCATCGATGTCGCCCGTCTCATCCTCATGCGCTCTGCTCCTTGAGGCCCGCGGGTCGCCGCGATGCCTCAGGCGAGTGTACGGCCGTCCGCGCCGGTCAACCAAACGTGAATGAATAGGCCTCAACGCCCGGGTCGAGGAACTCGATGGTGAAGGTTCGATCCCGCACCGCCTCGCGCTCGCGGATCAGCTGGTAGAGCCGCACCTGCCGCACCACGCCCTCGCCCTGCGCGCTGACATCCACACCGCGGTCCTCTCCAGGGGCAGCCCCATCGAGCCACACCTTGAATCGGACCGGACGTCCGTCCGCCGCGGGCCCGAGCACCAAGTGCAGGTCGCGCGCGTGGAAGCGAAACACGATGCGCCCCGGCGCCCGATCGAGCACGGCCCTCTCGCTCTGCACGGTCCACAGGCCCGCGAGGCTCCATTCATTGAGCTGCAGCATCGAGGGGGCGCCGTAGGCGGCCGGCCGATCCGTCGCGACGCCCTGCCGGGAGGCGAAATTCTCCGCACGCGCATAGCCGATGTAGGTCTCACCGGAGCCGATGTCGTTCACGTCCGCCGCGGCCTCGGCTCCGGTCCCCTGGTCCGTGACGAGGCCCCCGGGCACCTGACGAGAGCCCGCGTCGGCGAGCAGCCTCTGGATGAGGCGCTCGGAGGCATCGTAATCGCCCTCGCCGAACTCGTGCCCGCGGATGCGCCCCCTCGAGTCGATGAAGTAATCGGCCGGCCAGTAGTTGTTCTGAAACGCCTCCCAGATCGCGTAGTCGCTGTCCACCGCGACCGGGTAGGTGATGCCGAGTCGCCGGACGGCGCTCGCGACGTTCCCGAGGCTCTTCTCGAAGGCGAACTCCGGCGTATGAACTCCAATCACGACGAGCCCATGATCCCCGTACTTCTGCGCCCACGCCCGCACGTACGGCAGCGACCGCAGGCAATTGATGCAGGAGTAGGTCCAGAAGTCGACGAGCACCACATTGCCGCGCAGCCCCTCGGGGGTGAGCGCGGGACTGTTGATCCATGCGACGGCCCCGCTCAAGGGGGGCATCTCGCCCTCGTCGGGAAGCGTGTCGGCGGCCGCCGCCGCGCTCACAGCCGAAGCGCCGCCCGCGGCCGCGCTCGCCACCCTCGAGGCCGAGCCGTGCACCGCCCCCGCGGGGCGGAACTCATCGATCAGTGCCTGCTCCATCCGCGAGGTGTTCGCGAGCGACCATTGGGTGAGCACCCGGGTATCGAGCCCGAAGGCAATCACGGCGACCGCCGCGAGAACCGCCACACCGAGTCCCCGCCGCACCCACTCACCGGCGCCGAGCGAGCGCTTGAGGAACGCATACACCTGCCCGCCGACGAGCAGCGCCACGGCGAGCGAGGTCGCCGCGCCCGCCGAGTAGCTCCCGAGAAGCAGCGCCGAGCGCGCGCTCGGCCCCTCGAGCGCCGCGCCGGTGAGGATCAGCCCGAGAATCGGTCCGGCGCACGGGGCCCAGAGAAAGCCGCTCGCGACACCGATCACGAACGAGCCCGCCGCGCCGCGCGCATCGACGCCGGCCGACAGGCGGTTGCCGAGGCCGACGACGGGGCGCATCGCGTAGTCCGCAAGCCGCGGCGAGAGCAGCATTAACCCGAGCGCGGCGAGCAGCACCATGGCCGCGATTCGGCCGTCCTCGTTCGCGCGCACGATCCAGCCTCCCCCGACGCTCACGAGCAGCGCAAGCCCGGCGAACGTCACCGCCAAGCCGGCAAGGAGCGGCAGGACGCTGCGCACGAAGGGCTGTCCTGCACGCGAGAACACGAAGGGCAGGATCGGCAGCACACAGGGGCTCAGGAGCGTCAGCACCCCAGCGAGGTAGGCGAGAGCAAGCAGCGTCATGGGCTTCCTCGATCATCCGCCGGGCCCCTGCGCCCTGCCGGGCCCGGCTCTATTCCGCTCACCTCATCCATCCTACCTGGCCGCCGCGGCGCAGAGTGCGCTATATTCATTACGATATAGCGTACCGGCTGCACGAGATCCGGGCGAGGAGTGAGCATGGTGGACCTGGTCAAGCACATCGATGCGTCGGCGCTCACGACGTTCGAGGTCGATCCGGATGGCGCCCGGGTGCACTTCCACGTCCGCGACCACGAGGGCTCGCCCGCCGAGCTCGTGCTGCCCGCGGCCTGCCTCACCCAGCTTCTGATGACGCTGCCGCGCATGATGCGCGATGCGCTGCGCAACCGCCACGGCGACGATTCGCTGCGCATCGTGTACCCGCTCGAGCGATACCAGATCGAGCTCGCGCAGCCGAGCGCCGCGGGCGCCCCGCAGTTCATCTTGACGCTCGGGTCCGGGGGATTCGCTGTATCGTTCGCCTCGACCGGGGAGGCCCTGGCGGACATCGCGCGCGCCATCTTAGGAGACCTCGCCGGGTGCCCGGAGCCGGAGCATCATCCGTCCAGGCTATCGTAACGTGGAGTTCGGTCGGGCTGCGCCGCGCGAGCCGCCGGTCGCCGCGGGGCTGTGCGCTCCAAGGGGGAGAGGAATCATGAAGAGAGTTTTTCGGCACGCGGCCCTCGCGCTCGGCACGCTCGGCACGCTCGGCATGTTGACGGCCCCTCCACGCGCCTCGGGAGCCGACGCGAACGCGGGCCGGGCCTTCTTTCGCCAGCAGTGCGCGCTCTGTCACAGCGCCCAGCCCGGAGACAACGGCGGTGCACAGGGCCCGAATCTCGATGGCCTGTACGGCCGCCGGGCCGCGAGCAACGGCCATTTCAGCTACACGCCCGCGCTGCGCGGCTCGGGCCTCACGTGGAACGCGGCGACGCTCGGGCGGTTCCTCGCCTCGCCGACGACGGTGGTGCCGGGGACCGCCATGGTCATCGCGGTGCCGAGCCCCGCCGACCGCGACAACCTCATCTCCTACTTCGAGCAGCTGAAGGCGGGCACGTTCAGGGCCGCGGTGCCGCCCGGCTTCGGACCGCCGCCCGGCATGCGCCCGCCGAGGGCCGCGCCGGCCCCGAAGGGCACGCCCGACTGGAAGCGGGATTTCCCGGGCCGCGCGCACTGGGTCGATCTGGCGAAGCTGCCCGCGCCCTATGCGAGCCCTGCGGCGTACAACTTCCCGAAGCTCATCCCGAGGCCAGCCGAGGCCCGCCTGCGGCTGCCTGTGGGATTCCACATCGGCATCTTCACGCGCGAGGTCGAGGCTCCGCGCGAGATCAAGGTCGCGCCGAACGGGGACATCTTCGTCTCCGAGACGCAGATGGGCCGGATCCTCGTGCTGCGCTCCGCCGCAGACGGTGCGACCGCAGCGACGGTTCAGACCTTCGCGCAGGGTCTCGACCTGCCGAATGGCATGGCGTTCTATCCGAGCGGCGCTGATCCGCGCTGGCTCTACGTCGCCGAGACGAACCGCGTGGTGCGCTACGCCTACACCGTCGGGCAGACCCAGGCGGCGAGCGTGCCGGAGATCGTCGTGCCGCAGCTCTCGCCCGTCGCAGGCGGAGGCCACTTCACGCGTGACATCGTGTTCTCGCCGGACGGTCGGCGCATGTTCGTCTCGGTCGGCTCGCAATCGAACGTGCCCGAGGACCTGCCGAGGAAGACGGCCGCGCAGATCGCGGCCTGGCAGGCCGCGCACGGCCTCGGCACCGCCTGGGGCAACGAGACGAACCGCGCGGACGTCCTGGTATTCGAGGTGGGCTCGCAGCAGCCCGGGAAAGTCTTCGCGAGCGGCATCCGCAACTGCGTGACCCTCACGATCGAGCCCGGGACGGGCGACCTCTGGTGCACCACGAACGAGCGGGACCTGCTCGGCGATGACCTGGTGCCCGACTACTCGACGCGCGTGCGCGAAGGCGCCTTCTACGGCTGGCCGTGGTACTACATGGGCAACCACGAGGATCCGCGCTTCAAGGGCCAGCGCCCGGACCTCTACGGCACGGTGAGCGTGCCGGATGTGCCCTACCAGTCGCACTCCGCCTCGCTCAGCCTCATCTTCTACGCCGCAAGCTCAGGACGCTCCGCCTTCCCGCAGCGGTACGTCGGCGACGGCTTTGCGGTGTTCCACGGCTCCTGGAACCGCGCGCTGCGCACGGGCCACAAGATCGTGCGCCTGCGGATGCGAAACGGCGTGCCGACGGGCGAGTACGATGACTTTCTCGTGGGATTCATCGCCGACAACGGCGATGCCTGGGGCCGCCCGGTGAGCCTCGCCGAGCTCGCCGATGGGTCGCTGCTCCTCAGCGACGACGGCGCCAATCTCATCTACCGCATCTCTTATTCGCGCCCGACGCGGCTCGCCGCGGCGCGCGCGAGCCACCACCCCGGGGGTTAAGCGAATGACGCGCCAGCCGAGCACTTGCGATGCCTCTCGGGCGCGGCGCGCGCGCCTCTCGCCCGTGTGGGCGCTCGCCGCAGCGCTCGCCGTCCCGGCCGCCCAGGCGGGGCCGCCGGCGCACATCATCGTGCAGGGCGAGCGGATCTTTCCCGAGAGCCTCACCTCGACCGCGGATGGCGCGGTGATCATCGGCAGCATCGGCCAGCGCGCGATCTATCGGGCAGCACCCGGGTCGGCGCTCGCCGTCCCGTGGATCACGGCGGGCACCGACGGGATCCACAGCATCTTCGGTGTCCTCGCCGATGAGGCCTCGGGAACGCTCTGGGCGTGCTCGAACTCCTTCGGGCCCCCGCAACCGGGCGCGGCGCCGCCGCACGCCATGCTCTACGCGTTCGACCTCCGGACCGGCGCGCCGAAGGCTCGCTATCCGTTTCCAGCGGCCGGCTCGCTCTGCAACGACATCTCGATCGGTCCGGACGGCACGGCTTACGCGACGGACACCAACAACATGGAAGTCGTCCGCCTGCGGAAGGGGGCGACCGCGCTCGATGAATGGGTTGGAAACGGTGCCTTCGGGCCGCGCGGCGGGATCGTCGATGGGATCGTCGTCCTCGACGGGCGCGTGATCGTCGGCACCCTGGCGACGAGCAAGCTCTTCAGCGTGCCGATCGAGGCCGACGGCAACGCGGGGCCGGTCACCGAAGTGACGCTCGATCAGCCGCTCGCCGGCCCCGACGGCATTCGCCGCTTCGGTCGCAACGGCCTGCTCCTCGCCGAGGGCGGTGGCGGCGGGCGTCTCTCGCGCGTGATCGTGAACGGCGACCACGGCACCGTGACGGTCATCCGGCAGGGCTTCCCCGACGGCCCGGTGGCCGTCACCGTCGTCGGCACGACCGCCTATCTGCTCGAGGGCCAGCTCGCCTCCCTCATGCGCCGCGCAGCCGATCCGAGCGGCAAGCCGAAACCCTTCCGCGCCACCGCCGTGGAGGTGGGCAGCCCTTGAGCCGCGGCGGCGCCCCGCCGACAATGCGGGAATGCCGCAAAAGCTCGCCCTCGCGATCCGCCACGTCGAGTTCGAGGACTGCGGCACGCTCGCGGAGGTGCTGCGGGGCCGCGGCTTTCAGGTGCGTTACGCCGATGTGGCGCGAGTGGACCTGCGCGCCGTCGATCCGCTCGCGCCCGACTTGCTGATCGGCCTCGGGGCGCCCGTCGGGGTGTACGACGTGGAGCTCTACCCGTGGATCGCGCAGGAGCTCGACCTGCTCGAGCGGCGTCTCGCGGCCGAGAAGCCCACGCTCGGCTTTTGTCTCGGCGCGCAGATGCTCGCGCGCGCGCTCGGCGCCCGAGTGTATCCCGGGCCGGTGAAGGAGCTCGGCTGGAAGCCGCTGCAATTGACGCCCGCGGGCGAGCGCTCCGTCGTGGCGCCGCTCGCTGCGCGCCACACCTCGATGCTGCACTGGCACGGCGATACCTTCGACCTGCCCTCGGGAGCGACACTGCTCGCTTCCACCGCCGAGGTCCCGCACCAGATCTACGAGTGGGGCGGCCGGGTCTTGGCCTTTCAATGCCACCCGGAGATTCGCGTGGCGGACATCGAGTCCTGGCTCATCGGCCACGCGTGCGAGATCGGCTCCACGGCGGGGGTCGATGTCGGGGGGCTGCGGGCCGACACCGCGCGGCTCGGGCCGGCTCTCGCCGAGCGCGCCCGCTCGACGTTCGAGAGCTGGCTCAGCGCCGTCGGGCTCTAGGCGTTGAGACTCGACCGCGCGGCTGCCCGGCGGCGCAATCGGTGCCGCGGGGTCCGCTGCGCTCGCGCGCGATGTGTGTGCGCCTGCGAGACTTGCGGCCGCGTTGAGTGCCCGGGCGCCGTCGAGCGACGAAGCGCATGTTACCATCGCGCACTCTGCCTCAATGCAAGCCCGAATCCTGTGTGTCCCGCTTCGAGGAATGGCGCTCATCGGCGCGGCCGCGCTCGCGGGGTGCGGCGCCGGCGGGCCGACCTCCGGCGCGGCCATCACGGTCGGGACCCGGCTCGACGCCGACCAGAGCGTCAATCGCGGCCTCGGGGCGATGCCGCGCTCGCTCGATCCGACGCTCTCGATCGACGAGCCGGGCCAGGAGGTGATCGACGATCTGTTCGAGGGCCTCACGACGCACGACGTCGAAGGGCGCGTCGTGCCCGGTGTGGCGAGCTCCTGGGACGTGAGTCCCGACGGCAAGACCTGGATCTTTCACCTGCGGCCGAGCGCGCGCTGGTCGAACGGCGATGCGGTGACGGCGGGAGATTTCGTCTACGCGTGGCGCCGGGAAGTCGATCCGAAGACCGCCGCGGAGTACTCGCAGGCGCTCGCCCCGATTGTGAATGCCCTCGCCATCGCGACCGGCAAGGCGCCGGTCGAGAGCCTCGGCGCCGAGGCCGTCGATGCGCACACGCTGCGCGTCTCGCTCAACGCCCCGACGCCCTACCTGCTCGCCCTGCTCTCCGACAACTACATGCAGCCGCTCGACCGCGCCCCGATCGACCGCTATGGCGATGCCTGGACGCGGCCCGGACACATGGTCTCCGACGGGCCGTTCGTGCTCACCGGGCTCGTCGTCGGCGACCGCATCACGCTCGCGAGGAATCCTCTCTACTGGGACGCCGCCGAGGTGCGCCCGAGCGAGGTGACCTACTACATGCTCGATGACGGCGAGCAGCTCAACCGCTTCCTCGCCGGCGATCTGCAGTACACGAGCGGGTTTCTCTCCTCGCAGTACGCCTGGCTCAAGACGCATCTCGGCCGCGAGGTACGGACCGGCCCGTACTTCGGCACCGTGATGCTCGCCCTCAACGTGCTCACGCCGCCGTTCGCGGGCAACCGCGATCTGCGGCTCGCCCTCACGATGGCCGTCGACCGCAAGGTGCTCGCCGAGAAGCTGAGCCAGGGCCTCTCGCCCGCGGCCTATTCCCTGATGCCCCCCCTGCCCGGCTACACCGTGCAGAATCCGCCCTGGGCCGGATGGAGCGACGCGCGGCGCCACGCCGAGGCGCGCCGGCTCTACGCGGCCGCCGGCTACTCCGCCGCGCATCCGCTGCGCGTCGAGCTCGACTATCCGACCGATCCGACGGCGCGGGATCTGTTCGATGCGCTCGCCGCGATGTGGCGCATCAATCTCGGCGCGGACGTGGAGCCGTACAACGAGGAGTTCCGCGTGCTGCAGCAGGACGAGGCGCTGCACAAGAGCCTGTTCTTCTGGAACGCCTGGGTCGGGGACTTTCCCGACCCGTTCACGTTCCTGCAGCTGTATGAGAGCGGCTTCGATCAGAACTACGGCGGGTACTCGAATCCTGCGTTCGACGCGCTGCTCGGGGAGGCGATGCGCCAGCCGCAACGGGAGCTGCGTTACCGCTACTTCGAGCAGGCCGAGGCGCTGCTCGATCGGGACTCCCCGTACGTCGCGCTCACGTACTACGCGACGCGGCACCTGGTCAAGCCGTACTTGCAGGGCGTGCAGTCGAACTTCCAGGACCGCAGCCTCTCGCGCTACATGTACGTGCTCGAGCACGAGGGGCGCTGAGGGCATGTGGCGCTTTCTCGCCCAGCGCCTGCTCACGGCCGTCCCGACGCTCATCATCATCGCGACGCTCGCCTTCGCCCTGCTCCATGCGACCCCGGGCGGACCGTTCGACTCGGCAAAGCGCATCCCGCCCGAGATCGAGCGCAGCATCGAGGCCCAGTACCACCTCGATGAGCCGCTCTGGCGGCAGTACCTGCGCTACATGGGCAACCTCGCGCGCGGGGACCTCGGGCCCTCCTACCAGTACCGCGACACCTCCGTCAACGAGCTGATCCGCGCCGGGCTCCCGGTCGATGCGACGGTCGGCACCTGCGCGCTGCTCCTCGCGCTGCTCCTCGGCAGCCTGTTCGGCATCGTCGCGGCCCTGCGGCGCGACACCTCCTGGGACTACGTGCCGATGCTGTTCGCCTCGCTCGGCATCGCGCTGCCCGCGTTCGTCGTCGGGCCGCTGCTGATCCTCGTGTTCGCGGTGACGCTGCACTGGCTGCCGAGCGGCGACTGGCGGGCAGGCTCCGTGCGCTACCTGATCCTGCCGGTCGTCGCGCTCGCCCTGCCCTACACGGCATACATCGCGCGCATGGTGCGCGGCGCCGCCCTCGAGGTGCTGGCGAGCCCCTTCATCCGCACGGCGCGCGCCAAGGGCCTGCCGCTCGGGACGGTGATCCTGCGGCACGCGCTGCGGCCGATCCTCTCTCCGGTGGTGTCGTTCATCGGCCCGGCCTTCGCCGGCGTGCTCACCGGATCGATCATCATCGAGTCCGTGTTCGGGCTGCCGGGCATCGGACGCTACTTCCTCACGGGCGCGATCAATCGCGACTACACGCTCGTCGTCGGCATCACCGTGCTCTACGGCGCCCTCATCATCGTCTGCAACCTGCTCGCCGACCTGTGCTACGCGTGGCTCGATCCGCGAGTGAGGCTGCGCTCGTGAGCGGGGCGGCGGCGGGCCGGCTACCCGAGGGCGAGAGCCCATGGCGCCGTGCATGGCTGCGCCTGCGGCGCCGCCCCGCCGCGCTCGCCGCGCTCGCTGTGCTCGGCGCCGTCGCCCTGCTCTGCGTGCTCGTCCCGCTCGCCTCGCCGTTCGACTACGCGACGCCCGACTGGGATGCGCTCTACCGCGCTCCGGGCTGGCCCCACCTCCTCGGGACGGACGACCTCGGCCGCGATCTGCTGGTGCGGGTGATGTGGGGTTGCCGCGTGTCGCTGCTCATCGGCATCACGGCGAGCCTCGTGAGCGTCGTGATCGGCGTGACGTGGGGCGCGGCGGCAGGCTACGCCGGAGGCGTCGTGGACTCCCTCATGATGAGGTTCGTGGACATCCTGTACACGGTGCCGTTCATCCCGCTCGTCATTGTGCTCACGGTGCTGTTCGGCAGGAGCTTCCTGCTCGTGTTCGTCGCGATTGGCGCGGTCTCCTGGCTCGATATCGCGCGAATCGTCCGCGGCCAAACCCTCTCGCTCAAGAGCCGGGAGTTCATCGCGGCGGCCCGGGCACTCGGGGTCCCCGCCCCGACGATGATCGTGCGGCACCTCGTGCCGAACCTGCTCGGGCTCGTCCTCATCTACGCGACCCTCACCATCCCGGCCGTGATCCTCTTCGAGGCGTTCCTCAGTTTCCTCGGGCTCGGCGTCCACGCCCCGCTCGCCTCGCTCGGCACGTTGGTGTCGGACGGCGCGAGCGAGCTGCAGTCGCACCCGTACCTGCTCGTGATCCCCTCGATCTTCCTCACGCTGATCGTGTGCTGCTTCAGCTACCTCGGCGATGGGCTGCGCGACGCCCTCGATCCGCGCGAGCAACGCTAGATGAGCGATGCGCCGCTCCTCGCGATTCGCGACCTCACGGTGAGCTACCCTGCAGGCGCGGGCGCGGGCGCGGGCGCGGTGCGCGTCGTCGACGGCGTGAGCCTCGACCTTGCGCCCGGGGAGTTTCTCGGCATCGTGGGCGAGTCGGGCTCCGGCAAGACGCAGTTGCTGCTCAGCCTCCTCGGCCTCAACGCGCCCGGCGCCGAGCTCACCGGGAGCGCCCGCTACCGGGGAGCGGAGCTGATCGGCGCGCCCGAGCGAGCGCTGGCGCGCGTCCGCGGCGCGCGCATCGGCATCATCTTCCAGGACCCGATGACCGCGCTCAATCCGTACCTCACCATCGGCGCGCAGCTCACCGAGGCCGTCCGGCACCATCACCGGATCGGCCGCCGCGAGGCGCGGCGCCGGGCGCTCGAGCTGCTCGATGCGGTGCACGTCCCCGAGCCCCGCGAGCGCTTCGCCCAGCATCCGCACGAGCTCTCGGGCGGCATGCGCCAGCGCATCGTCATTGCGATGACCCTGCTTTGCGAGCCGGACATCGTGCTCGCCGACGAGCCGACGACCGCGCTCGATGTGACCGTGCAGGCGCAAATCCTCGCGCTGCTGCGCGACCTGCGCGAGCGGACCCGGGCCGCGCTCATTCTGGTCACGCACGATCTCGGAGTCATCGCCGAGATCGCCGACCGGGTCGCCGTGATGTACGCCGGGCGCATCGTCGAGCAGGCGAGCGCCGAGCGGCTGTTCGCGCACGCGAGCCATCCGTACACCGAGGGGCTGCGCCGCTCGATCGTCGATGTGGACGGTTCGCTACCGGTGCGGCTCGAGGGCATCCCGGGCAACCCGCCCGATCCGGCGGCGCTGCCGCCGGGCTGCGCGTTCGCGCCGCGGTGCCCCTACGCGTTCGAGCGCTGCCGCATCGAGCGACCGCCGCTCGAGGAAGCGGCGCCCGGGCACACCCGCGCCTGCTTCCACCCAGGCCCGCTCGGTGAGCGCGCACCATGAGTGATGCGGTGCTCCGCGTCGAGGCGCTCTCCGTGCGCTACGCGGTCGCCGGCCGCTCCCTGCAGGCGGTAGACGGCGTGAGCTTCCGCATCAGCCGCGCCGAGACGCTCGGCATCGTCGGGGAGTCCGGAAGCGGCAAATCGACGATCGCGCAGGCCCTGCTGCGCCTCGTTCCGGCAAGTGGCGGTGAGGTCTGGTTCCGCGGCGCGGACTTGCTGCGGCTCGAGCATCAGGCGCTCCGCGCGGCGC
>JASHTK010000322.1 GCA_030040575.1 Gammaproteobacteria bacterium | reverse complement strand
CTTCACGGGCAGGTCGTAGGTCGTGACGGTCTCGAGCTCGCCGATGTTCATGCGAATGCTCGCGTCCCCGTCGACATCGACGACGAGCCGGTCGGGGTTGGCGACCTGCGCGCCGATCGCCGCCGGCAGCCCGAAGCCCATGGTGCCCATGCTTCCGGAGGTGAGCCACAGCCGCGGGTGCCTGAAATCGCAGTACTGCGCCGCCCACATCTGGTGCTGGCCGACGCCGGTGCTCACGATCGCCTCGCCGCGGGTGTGGCGGTTGAGCTCCTCGAGCACGTAGTACGGCTGGATGAGCGGGCTTGCGCGGTCGTAGTTCATCGCGTGGACGCGCTTCAGCTCGCCGAGGTGCGCGTGCCAGGGGCCGTAGTCCGGCCGGAAATCGAGCCGGCGTCCGTAGGCCGTGAGCGTGCGCAGGGCGCTCGCGAGCGCTCCGACGTGGCTCCACTGCACGCGCTTGACCTTGTTGATCTCGGCCCGGTCGATGTCGAGGTGGGCGATGCGCTTCGCGTGCTGGGCGAATCGGGCCGGCACCGTCGCCACCCGGTCGTCGAAGCGCGCTCCCGCGGCGATGAGGAAATCGCAGTCATCGAGGGCGTAGTTCGCGAACGCGGCCCCGTGCATGCCGAGCATGCGCATCGAGAGCGGATGCAGCGTGTCGAAGCAGCCGATGCCCATGAGCGTCGTCACCACCGGGATGCCGAAGGCGACCGCGAACTCGCCGAGCGCCTCCGCCGCATCGGCACGGATCACCCCGCCGCCCGCGTAGATGAGCGGCCGGCGCGACTCGCGCAGCATGTCGAAGAATCGCGCCGCCTCCTCGGGAGAGACGGTCCCGCTCGCGAGCTCGTCCATGCGGCTGCGATAGCCCGGAATGGGAAGCGTGCCGCTGCCCTGGTACGCGCCCTCCCAGTTCTGCACGTCCTTCGGAACGTCGACCACGACGGGTCCCGGCCGTCCGGTCCGAGCGATCTCGAAGGCGGTGCGCACGGTCGCCTCGAGCTTCGCGGGGTCCGTCACGAGAAAGATGTGCTTCGCCACCGCGCCCATGAGAGCGGGCACCGGCGCCTCCTGGAAGGCGTCCGTGCCGATCGAGGCTCGAGCGACCTGGCCGCAGATCACGACGATCGGCACCGAATCGGCCATGCAGTCGCGCACCGGCGTCACCGTGTTGGTGGCGCCCGGGCCGGAGGTGACCAGGCACACCCCGACGCGGCCGCTCGCGCGGGCGTAGCCCGCGGCCATGAACCCGGCTCCCTGCTCGTTCGCCGGCACGATGAGGGGAATCGACCGACCGCCCCGGGCGTGCTGCTCGTTGTAGAGGAACACGGCGTCGTAGGTGGGCAGGATCGCCCCGCCGCTGTACCCGAAGATCGCCCCGACCCCCTCGTCGGCGAGCACCTGCACGATCATCTGCGCGCCGGTCATGCGGCAGCCCGCGAGGGTGTGCCCGCCGGGGCGAGCCGTTGCCACGAAGTCGTTCATGGGAACCGAAAAGGTTAGCAGCCTGCGAGGGCTCCCGGCTACAGTCGGACCGAAGTGCGGTATCCTGCCGGCCCGGCACCCGGCTCACATGCGCCACATCATCGCGATCCTCCTGCAGAACGAGGCTGGCGCGCTCGCCCGCGTCGCCGGCCTGTTCTCCACGCGCGGCTACAACATCGAATCGCTGTCGGTCGCCGCGACCGACGATCCCACGGTCTCGCGCGTGACGCTCGTGACCGAGGGCTCGGACTCGGTCATCCAGCAGATCGCCAATCAGCTGCACAAGCTCATCGACGTGGTGCGCGTCGAGGACATGACCCTCGGGGAGCACCTCGAGCGAGAGCTCGTACTGCTCAAGCTCAAGGTGAATCCGGCCCAGACGGACGCCTTGCGCGGCTGCGTCGTCCGCGCGGGCGGACGCGTGCTCGATCCCGCGCTCGACGGGTTCATCGTCGAGCTCACGGCGAGCGAGGCCGAGGTGAACGCCTTCATCCGCGAGCTCGCCTCGCGAGCCGAGCTCGCCGAGGTCGTGCGCAGCGGCGCGCTCGGCATCGCCCGCAGCGGCCGCTCGCTGCAGGGGCAGGCGCCACGGTGAGCGGATTGGACCGGGCGCGCGTTCTCATCGTCGATGACCTGCCCGAGAAGCTCCTCGTGTACACGACGGTGCTCGAGGAGCTCGACGCGGAGCTCGTCGTCGCGCGCTCGGGCGAGGAAGCCTTGCGGCGCGTCCTCGGCGACGATTTCGCGGTCATCCTCCTCGATGTGAACATGCCCGGCATGGACGGGCTCGAGACCGCCTCGCTCGTGCGCCAGTACAAGCGCTCCGAGCGCACGCCGATCATCTTCATCACCGCGTACGCCGATGAGATGCAGACCTCGCGCGGCTACGAGCTCGGCGCCGTGGACTACATCCTCTCGCCCGTCATCCCCGAGGTGCTGCGCTCCAAGGTGCGCGTGTTCATCGACCTGTACCGCGCGCACGCGGAGCTCGCGCGCTCCAACCAGGCGCTCGAGCAGCGCGTGGCCGAGCGCACCCGCGAGCTGCGCGAGAGCAACGAGCGGCTGCAGGCGGAGATCCTCGAGCGGCGCCGGGCGGAGAGCGATCGGGAAGGCCTGCTCAGGCGCGAGCAGGTCCTGCGCGCCGAGGCGGAGGAGCTCTCGCGCCTGAAGGACGAGTTTCTCGCGACGATGTCGCACGAGCTCAGAACCCCGCTCAATGCGATCTTCGGGTGGATCACGCTGCTCAGGACCCGGCGGCTCGACGGCCCCACCGAGGAGCGCGCGCTCGAGACGATCGAGCGCAACGCGCGGGCGCAGAAGCGGCTGATCGAGGATCTGCTCGACGTATCTCGCGTCGTCACCGGCAAGGTGACCCTCGAGCTCGCGGCGGTGGACCCGCGGCGCATCATCGAGGCGTCGATCGAGACGATGCTGCCCGCCGCCCAGGCGAAGGCGATCGAGCTCGTTCCCCGGCTCGATACGCACACCGGCATCCTCAGGGGGGACTCCGCCCGCCTGCAGCAGATCGTCTGCAATCTGCTCTCGAATGCCATCAAGTTCACGCCGATCGGCGGGCGCGTCGAGGTGCGCCTCGCGCGCCGCGACGCCGAAGCCGAGATCACGGTGCGCGACAGCGGCCAGGGCATCAAGCCCGAGTTCCTCCCCTACGTCTTCGACCGGTTTCGCCAGGAGGACGGATCGATCAGCCGCCGTCACGGAGGGCTCGGCTTGGGTCTGGCGATCGTTCGGCACCTCGTCGAGCTGCACGGCGGCACGGTGTACGCGGCGAGCGAGGGCGAGGGGCGGGGCGCGACGTTCACCGTGCGAGTTCCCGTGCGCCAGGCGGGAGCGGAGCTCGGCCCGGAGGCGCTCGCCACCGCGCCGGGCATGCCCGGGGCGCCTCGGCTCGCCGGGGTCCACGTCCTGGTGGTGGACGACGACCCGGGGGCACGCGAGGTGATCGCTCGGATCCTGCAGGGTCTCGGCGCACGGGTGACGCTCGCGGGCTCCGGCCCGGCGGCGCTCACTCTGCTCTTCGAGCGCCGGCCCCACGTGCTCGTCGCCGATCTCGGGATGCCGGAGATGGATGGCTATGCGCTCATCGAGCAGATCCGGGCGCTCGACCCGCATCTCGGCGGGCGCGTCCCCGCCGTCGCCGTGACGGCTTACGCCTCGGCGCAGGACCGCCTGCGCGCGCTGCACGCCGGCTACCAGAACCACATCGCGAAGCCGGTCGAGCCCGAGGAGCTCGCCGCGGTGATCACGAGCCTCGCCGGACGCAACGAGCGCCAGCTCGGCGCCTGAGCGCGATGAGAACAGGAAGGTCAGGGTAGCAGGACGGTGGAGCCGGTGGTCCGCCGCCCCTCGAGGTCCCGATGGGCCTCGGCGACCTCCGCGAGCGGATAGGTCTGGCCGATGCGGATTCGCACCTTGCGGCTCCTCACCACCGCGAACAGCTCCCGGGCGGCGGCCGCGAGCGCCTCGCGGGTCGCGACGTACGAGAACAGCGTCGGGCGCGTGAGGTAGAGCGAGCCGCGCTTGGAGAGCTCGAGGGGACTCACCGCCGGGGGCGGCCCGGAGGCATTGCCGTAGGACAACATCATCCCGAGCGGGCGCAGGCAGTCGAGGGATTCCATGAAGGTGTCCCGGCCGACGGAGTCGTAGACCACCGCGACGCCCGCGCCCTTCGTGAGCGCCTTCACGCTCGCGACGAGCGCGTCCCGCCCGGAGATGAGGACGTGGCGGCATCCGCTCTTGCGGGCGAGATCCGCCTTGGCATCGCTCCCCACGACCCCGATCACCCTCGCGCCGAGCGCGCGCGCCCACTGGCACAGGATGAGCCCGACGCCGCCCGCGGCCGCGTGCACCAGGATCGCCTCCCCGCGCTGCACGCGGTAGGTCCGGCGCAGCAGGTACTGGGCGGTGAGGCCCTTCAGCATCAGCGCGGCGGCCTCGCGGTCCGAGATCGCGGCGGGGACCTTCACCACGCGCGCGGCCGGCACGTTGCGCAGCTCGCTGTAGGCACCCGGGGTCGAGTGGACGTACGCGACGCGATCGCCCACTCGAAATCCGCGTGACTTGCGGCCGAGCGCCACGACGACCCCGGCGGCCTCGCGCCCGAGGACGGCAGGCAGGGGCAGGGGATAGAGACCGGTCCGGTCGTAGACGTCGATGTAATTGAGACCGATCGCGGTGTGCCGGATCTGCACCTCGTCGGGCGCCGGCGGGGCGAGCTCGATCTCCTCGAGCCTCAGGGCTTCGGGACCGCCGTAGCGATGCAGCCGGACCACCTTCGCCATCACTGTGATCTCCGTCACAAATCGGATTGGAGCGGAGGGCCAATGATAAGGTGTCCGGGCGAGGGTGCGAACGGGTTCCGTCCCCCCTGTCGCCGCGGCCGTACAGTGCCTGGACCCGGCACTCCCGAGCAGCGCACATGACGCTCGCAGCGTCTCCCGCCCAGTCCCCCGGATCCAGCCCAGCGACGAAGCCCGATCCCGCGGCACTCGAGGACGTGCTGAGCCGCGTGCAGCTCGCGCTCGATGCGGCGTTCGTCGCGATCGAGCTCGAGGGCATCTCGCGGAGCCTGCTGCGCGAGGCGCCGGGCGCACACGTGCTCGCGGACCTGTGGCGGCACGGGTCCCGGGGCCTGAAGGAGCAGGTGCGCGCCACCGCGGACGGCGTGGTGGGCACCAATCGGCTGCGCGGCGAGCGCGGCGGGCCGGTCTGCGGCAAGCTCATCGCCGTCGCGCTGCGCGATACGGGCGGGGCGATGGTCGGAATCCTGGTCGCGGCGCGCACCGTCGAGCAGCCGAAGCTCGGCTCGGGCGAGTCCCAGGCGATGATCGAATTCGCGCACGAGACCGCGCGGCTCAGCGCCTCACCCGCGCCGCTCGGCCTGCTCGGCTGGATCGCCTTCAGGGATCTCGCCCTGCAGCACGAGAGCGTCGCGGGCGGGCTCTCCGGCTGCATCCTCTACGGCGACGTGGACCAGCTGCACGTGCTCAACAAGCTCGCCGGGCTCGCGGCCGGCGACCAGGCGATCGCCGCGGTCGGCGAGGCGCTCGTGAATCATCCGCTGCCCGAGGGCAGCGGCGTGTGCCACATCTCGGGCGACCGATTCGCCGTCTATCTGCCGAAAGCCTCCTTGAGCCAGGCGCGCCGCGCGGCCGAGCGGCTGTGCCAGGCGGTGAGCGATCGGTGCGCGGTCATCACGGGCCTGCGCACGCGGCTCTCGATCTCGTTCGGTGTCGCGAGCGTGCCGCCGGCGGATCCGGAGCTCACGCAGGCGCTCGCCGCCGCGGAGGCCGCGTGCCGCGCCGCCAAGGACCGCGGGCGCAGCCGGGTGGAGGTCTACCAGGACGCCGACCTCAGCATCATTCGTCGCAACGACGACGTGCTGGTCGCCGAGCGCCTGCGCGAGGCGCTCGAGACGCAGCAGTTCGCGATCGTCGCGCAGCCGCTCATCGCCCTCTCGGGCGAATCGAGCGCCGAGTACTTCGAGCTGCTCGTGCGGCTCATCAACGACACCGGGACGTTCGTCTCTCCGGCGCATTTCATCCCGGCCGCGGCGCGCTACCAGATGCTCGTCGAGCTTGATCGGGCGATGATCACGAGAGTCTTCAAGCGCCTGCGGTCCGCGCACAAGGAGATGCCCGGGCGCACCATTCGGTTCTCCGTCAATCTCTCCGGCCCCAGCATCAGCAACCCGGATTTCCTCGAGTGGCTGAGCTCGAACATCGGGCCGAGCTCGGTGCCGGGCGAGTGGCTGCAGTTCGAGATCACCGAGACCGCGGCGGTCGCCGACGTGTCGCGGACCCGGACCCTGATCCGACACCTGCGCGCCCGGGGCACCGAGTTCGCGCTCGACGACTTCGGCACGGGGGTGAGCTCGCTCTCGTACTTGAGATCCTTCGATGTCGCGATGCTGAAGCTCGACGGCTCCTTCACGCGCGATCTGCTCACCGACCCGCGCGCGGAATCGCTCGTGCGCGGGGTGGCGCAGCTCGGCCGCAGCATGGGGATTCAGACGGTGGCGGAGTGCGTCGAGACGGAAGTCGTGCGCCAGCGCCTGACCGAGCTCGGCATCGACCGGGCCCAGGGGTTTCTCTTCGGCATGCCCGTGCCGCTCGAGAGCATCCTCATTCCCGATCCCGAGCCGGCCATCATGGCGCCGCAGTCCGCGGCGTCGCCGTGAGCGGCGCGACGGCGAAGAGCAGATCGGCGACCGGCGCGCCGCCGATCAGATGCTCCTGCAGCACCCGCTCGAGGTTGGCCGGCGTGCAGCCGCGGTACCAGGACCCCTCGGGATAGACGACGACGACCGGGCCTGCCGTGCAGATGCGCAGGCAGTCGGCCTTGGTCCTCAGCACGCCGTTCTCCACATCGACGAGGCCGAGCTCGCGCAGCCGGCGCTTCAGGAACTCCCACGCCTCGAGCTGCTGCTCGCGGGGCGCGCACTTGCCCCCGACGCACAGCAGGATGTGACGGCGGGCGCGGCCGAGCTTGACCTTCTCGGCCGCAGCGAGCAGCAGCTCCGATGAGTCCATCGGTGGGGCACTGTACAGGCTCGCTCCGGCGCGCGCGAGCCCACGGCTGCGGCGCGGGCCGCGCTAGAGAGCGGCGTCGTCCGTCTCCCCGGTGCGAATGCGGATGACCCGCTGAATATCGGTGATGAAGATCTTCCCGTCGCCGACCTTGCCGGTCTTTGACGACTTGAGGATCGCCTCGACAACCTGGTCCAGCAATTCGGTCCGCACGGCCACCTCGATCCGCGTCTTCGGCACGAAGTCCACCACGTACTCGGCGCCGCGGTAGAGCTCGGTGTGGCCCCGCTGGCGCCCGAAGCCCTTCACCTCCGTCACGGTCATGCCGGAGACGCCGATGTCGGATAGCGCGGCGCGTACGTCGTCGAGCTTGAAGGGCTTGATGATCGCGGTGACGAGTTTCATTTTTTTCGATCCCCGTAGAGCAGCTCGCGAGCCATGTTACGCACGCCTGAGCAGTTTTGCAGCTTTCATGCCATGCCGGATCGGGAGCGTAACCCTCGGCTTTCTCAGGCTTCTCCCGCGCGCGACCCCCCTGGCTGCACTACGGTGAGGCGCGGGTGTCCGGCGAGCGCTCCGGCTTGGTGCGGGCGCAAACCCACGCGCATCAGCCAGTGCCGCCGCCCTGCACGAAGCCCGCTCAATCGGCGAAGTAGCGCGCGAGATACTCCTCGAAGGACTCGGTCCGGCTGGCTTCGAGCGCGCGCTGGCTCTCGAGGGACTCGGACGCCTCCCGGGCGAACTCGGCGAGCCGCTCGGCGTTCGGCGTGTACAGCTCGAGGAAGTACGCCTTGTGCATGGCGGACATCCGCAGGGCGAGATCGAAGAAGCTCGCGTCCGACCCGAGCTCCGCGAGCAATCGGGCCGAGGGAGTGAGCGTCGCGTCCCGGACCTTGGCGGCCTGGGTCGCGAGCGATTGCATGTACGGCCGGGAAGGGTCCCCGTGGTCGAGCAGCTCGCAGATGCCGCTCATCGAGTCGAGCAGCTCCATGGCCCAGCTCGCGAGAGGCGTCGCGCGCCCGTCGCGCGCGAGCTCGAGCCCCGGCTCGCGGCCCTTGCGGGCGACCGTCAGGTGATTGCGGTCGAGCGCGCTCTCCTCGGTCGAGTCGATCGGCTCGCTCGCCTTCAGCACGCACAGCGCGAGGAACGCCTCGAGGAAGCGCAGCTTGTGCTGGTTGACGCCGACCGGATCGAATGCGCTCACATCGAGCGCCCGCACCTCGACGTACTCGACTCCGGCCCGCCGCAGCGCCTTGGTCGGCCGCTCGCCGGAGCGGGCGACGCGCTTCGGCCGGATGTAGCTGTAGTACTCGTTCTCGATCTGCAGGAGATTGGCGTTCAGCTGGCGGTACTCGCCGTTCACCTTGACGCCGAGCGCCTCGTACGGCGGGTACGGCGTCGTGATCGCGCGCGTGAGATCGCGGACGTACTCCTCGAGGCTGTTCACCGAGATGGCGATCCCGGCCTGGCTCCTGTTGCGGTAGCCGATGTCGCTCATTCTGAGCGAGGTGGCGTGGGGCCCGTAGAGCGTTGCGGGACCGAGCTCGCGCAGCGACTCGTCGCGGTCCTTCACGAACGATGCGGACACGGCCGGTGACACCCCGAACAGGTAGAGCACGATCCAGCCGTGGCGGCGGTAGTTGCGCAGCAGATCGAAGTAGCTGCTCGAGACGAGCTCCTGCCCGCGCAAGCGCGACTCGCGCGCGTCCGCGTACGCCTCCCAGAAGCGCTCCGGGAAGGAGTAGTTGAAGTGGACTCCGGAGATCGCCTGCATCGTGCGCCCGTAGCGCAGGCCGAGGCCCTCGCGGTACACGCTCTTCAGGCGCGCGACGTTCGAGGTGCCGTAGCGCGCGATGGGCACGCTCGCATCGCCCTCGAGGAGACACGGCATGCTCGTCGCCCAGAGCAGCTCGGTGCCGAGGTGACGATAGACGAACTGATGCAGGTCGAGCAGGTACTGCAGCAGCTCCCAGCTCGTGGTGAAGGTCGGCGTCACGAGCTCGATGAGCGCCTCGGAGAAGTCCGTCGTCACATGCTCGCTCGTCAGCGCGGAGCCGAGCGCGAGGGGGTGGGGCGTCTCGGCGAGGCGGCCCGCGGGCGTCACCCGCAGCGATTCCTTCTCGACGCCCTTGCGCCCGCCCTGCAGCACTCGGGGCTCGCCGCTGTTCACGAGAGCGGAGAGGCGCCTCTCGAAGACGCGATCGATGCCGGAGCGCGGCACGCTTCACCCGTGCGGCGCGAGACCCGACCGTGAGCGGCGGCCTTCCGCGCTCGCGCT
>JASHTK010000321.1 GCA_030040575.1 Gammaproteobacteria bacterium | reverse complement strand
CTCGCGCTGGCTCTTCTCCATCTGCGCCTTGACCCGGCCGCGGATGCGCTTCTCGATCTGCAGCACGTCCATCTCGCCCTCGATGGCGACGAGGATGTGCTCGAGCCGCTTGCGCACGTCGAGGATCTCGAGGACCTTCTGCTTCTCGGCGAGCTTCAAGGACATGTGCGCGGCGACGGTGTCGGCGAGCCGGCCCGCGTGCTCGATGCCCGCGAGGGCGGTGAGCACCTCGGGGGGCACCTTCTTGTTGAGCTTCACGTACTGCTCGAACTGGGAGATGACCGAGCGGCCGAGCACGTCCATCTCGCGCTCGTCGTACGTCTCCGCATCCGGCAGCGAGGTCACATCCGAGGAGTAGTGATCGCCCGTGTGCAGGCGGTCGATGCGCGCACGGTCCACGCCCTCGACCAGCACCTTGACGGTGCCGTCGGGAAGCTTCAGCAGCTGCAGGATCGTCGCGAGGGTGCCGATGCGGTACAGGTCGTCCACCTTCGGGTCGTCCACGTCCGCCTGCTTCTGCGCGATGAGCATGATGCGCTTGTCGCCGCGCATCGCCACATCGAGCGCCTGGATCGACTTCTCCCGGCCGACGAACAGCGGGATCACCATGTGCGGATAGACGACCACGTCCCTCAGGGGCAGCACCGGCACGTTCTCGACGCTCGCGGGAGCGACGGTGGCCGGAGTCTTCGAGTGCGCGGGAGATGAGTCGGACACGTTCAAGCCCTCGTTGGCTCGCTCAATGCACTGCGGAGGCCGCCGCAGACCGGCGGCGCCCCTTGGGATGCCCCAGGCACCAATATAGTCTGAATGAAGGGGAAAGTGGGGTCCCGCGACCCGGTTTCAACTGCGGAGTCCGTCGCACTACGGGATCGGCCGGCCGGCGCGCCGCACTAGTGGGCGGTCCCCGATACCCGCCGTGGCTCGTCCTCCGAGCGGTAGACGACGTAGGGCTTCGAGTGCCCGTCGATCACGGTCTCGTCGATGACGACTTTCTGCACGTTGCGCATGGACGGCAGCTCGTACATGGTGTCGAGCAGCACGGTCTCGAGGATCGTTCGCAGGCCCCGGGCTCCGGTCTTGCGCGCCATGGCGCGGTGGGCGACCGCCTTCAGCGCCTCCTCGCGGAACTCGAGCTCGGCTCCCTCCATGTCGAAGAGCCGCCGGTATTGCTTGGTGAGGGCGTTCTTCGGCTCCGTGAGGATCGACACGAGCGCCGCCTCGTCGAGCTCGTCGAGCGTCGCGACGACCGGCAAGCGGCCCACGAACTCCGGGATGAGGCCGTATTTGATGAGATCCTCGGGCTCCACGTCGTGGAACAGGTCGTTGCCGTGCGGACGCGCGTTGATCTCGCGCACGTCGGAGGTGAAGCCGATGCCGCTCTTCTGGGTGCGGTTGAGGATGATCTTTTCCAGTCCGGCAAATGCCCCGCCGCAGATGAACAGGATGTTCGTCGTGTCCACCTGCAGGAACTCCTGCTGCGGGTGCTTGCGGCCGCCCTGCGGCGGCACCGAGGCGATCGTCCCCTCGATGAGCTTCAGCAGCGCCTGCTGCACGCCCTCGCCGGACACGTCCCGGGTGATCGAGGGGTTGTCCGACTTGCGCGAGATCTTGTCGATCTCATCGATGTAGACGATGCCGGTCTGCGCCTTCTCCACGTCGTAGTCGCACTTCTGCAGCAGCTTCTGGATGATGTTCTCCACATCCTCGCCGACGTATCCCGCCTCGGTGAGCGTCGTCGCATCGGCAATGGTGAACGGCACGTTGAGCAGGCGCGCGAGCGTCTCGGCGAGGAGCGTCTTGCCGCAGCCGGTGGGGCCGATGAGCAGGATGTTGCTCTTGGCGATCTCCACGTCCTCCTTGGACCGTGTGGTGCCTCCCGAGCGGGTCTGCAGGCGCTTGTAATGGTTGTAGACCGCGACCGACAGCACCTTCTTCGCCCGCTCCTGGCCGATCACGTACTCATCGAGGACCTTCTTGATCTCGTGGGGCTTCGGCAGCTTGTCGCGGGCGCGCTCGGCGCGGTCCTCGAGCTCCTCGCGGATGATGTCGTTGCAGAGCTCGACGCACTCGTCGCAGACGAAGACGGAGGGACCGGCGATCAGCTTGCGAACTTCGTGCTGGCTTTTCCCGCAAAAGGAGCAATAAAGAAGCTTGCCGTCATCATGACGGCCGCGGGAATCATCGCTCATCTAGCGTCCTCGTCGTGCACATTCCGCGCCTACGGACCCCGATTCCTTATAGCATGCGGGCAGGCCGCGAAGCAAAGAGCCGGCGCCGGGTTTTCGCGTTCGGTGAAGGCCGACTTTATCGTTCTGGAACACCGACTTGCCCGCACCGGACGGCCCGGCCGGCGCGCGGCGCCGCGGCGCCGCGGCGCCTCACGATGGGGCGGGAAGCCGCCTACTTGCCCGCGCCGCTTGCGGCCTCCTGGCGCTTCTCGAGCACGCGGTCGATGAGCCCGTAGTCGAGCGCCTCCTTCCAGTCCATGAAGTTGTCCCGGTCGGTGTCCTGCTTGATCCGCTCGACGCTCTGGCCGGTGTGCTTGGCGAGGATCATGTTGAGCCGGTCGCGCACCTGCAGCATCTCGCGCGCATGGATCTCCATATCGGCCGCCTGGCCCTGGAAGCCGCCGAGCGGCTGGTGAATCATGATGCGGGCGTGCGGCAGGCAGAAGCGCTTGCCCTTGGTGCCGCCCGCGAGCAGCACGGCGCCCATGCTCGCCGCCTGGCCCGTGCACACGGTGCTCACGTCGGGCTTGATGAACTGCATCGTGTCGTAGATGGCGAGCCCGGCCGTCACCACCCCGCCCGGGGAGTTGATGTAGAGGTGGATGTCCTTCTCCGGGTTCTCCGACTCGAGGAACAGCATCTGCGCGACCACGATGTTCGCCATGTAGTCGTCCACCGGCCCGACGACGAACACCAGCCGGTCCTTCAGCAGGCGGGAGTAGATATCGTACGCGCGCTCGCCGCGTGCGGTCTGCTCGACGACGATCGGTACGAGGTTCAAGGCGCGCTCATTCATGACGTCCCCTCCGGGGCCCGGGCTCGAGGGGATCTGCCGCGCAAACCCCCGTCAGTGGTGCCCAAGAATATCAAGTTCCAAATCCCGTCAATTCCCTGAAGCTCATGGATCGATCGGTGATCCGCGCGCGGGCGAGCACCGCCTCGATCGCCTGATCCTCGAGCACCGCCGACTCGAGCTGCTGCATCGCCTGCGCATTCTGCCGGTACGCGCGGCGCGCCTCCTCCGGATGGGGGTAAGTCGCCGCGAGCGCCGCGAGGCGCGACTCCACCTGCGAGCGATCGAGCTGCAGGCCTTGGGCGCGAACGATCTCCCCGATGAGGACGCCGAGCGCGACGCGCCGGCGCGCCGGCTCCTCGAAGCTCTCGCGGGGCGGTAGCTCGCGCGCGTCCCGCACTCCGGCGCGCTGGGCCGTCTCGATCTGCAGCCGCTCGACGGTCTCGGCAACCATCGTGCGCGGCACCTCGACCGGATTGTCGCGGTAGAGCGCATCCATGACCTCGGAGCGCAGGTGTGCGCGCACGCGCTGCTCGATCTCGTGCTGCATGCTCTTCAGCACCTCGGCCCGCAACGCCTCGATGCCTCCGGCCTCGACCCCGAACGCGCGCGCGAATTCCTCATCGACCGCAGGCAGGCTCGCCGCCTCCACCTTCTTCAGCGTGACGGTGAATTCGGCCGTGCGCCCCGCGAGCGCCGGGTTCGCGTGGCCCTCGGGATAGCGGATCGGGGTCGAGCGGGTGTCCCCCGCGGATGCTCCCTTCACCGCGGCCTCGAGCTCCGGTAACACTCGCTCCGAGCCGATGACGAAGCTCGCGTCGCGTCCTTCGCCGCCCTCGAAGGGCTTGCCGTCGATGCGCCCGTCGTAATCGACCGTCACTCGATCGGTCGGACGGGCGGCCCGCTCGACCGGGGCGAAGACGGGCCGCTGCCTGCGCATGCTCTCGATCATCGCGTCGATATCGGCCTCGGCGACGGACACCGCGGGTCGCTCGAGCACGAGACTGTCGAAGGGCTTGAGCGTCACGTCCGGCATCACCTCGAACACGGCGGCGTATTTGAGGTCCGTGCCCGGCTCGAGCGTGATCGGCTCGATCCTCGGCCCGGTCGCGGGCGTCAGGTGCTCCTGCGAGACCGCCTCGGCAAAGCTGGTCCGCATCATCTCCCCGATGACCTCCGCGTGCACCTGCTCGCCGAACTGCTGCCGGACGATCGCGAACGGCGCCTTGCCGGGTCGGAACCCCTTGAGCCTCGCGGTGCGCGAGAGCCGCCGCAAGCGCTGCTCGACCTCCCGCTCCACCTCGTCCGCCGGCACGGCCACCTCCAGCCGCCGCTCGAGGCCGTCCGCGGTCACCGAGATCTGCATGGTGTCAGGCCCTACCTCTGGAGAAAATATCGAGTATCCGGAGCTGGTGCGAAAGGAGGGAGTCGAACCCTCACGGGGTTGCCCCACTGGATTCTAAGTCCAGCGCGTCTACCAGTTCCGCCACTTTCGCGCGCGCGCCGCGGGTTGTGGCTGGCAATTATAGCCGATGAGGGTCGCTCGCGACCCGCCGCACCTCACGGCCCTGCCGAGCTCGGGAACGGGCCTTGCGAAGCCCGGCGGGAGGGACATGGCCATGCAGCGAGCGAGTTCCGAAGCGGCGAGCGCACGGGCGGCCCGAGCCCCAAGGATGCGATGAATGAGCGCGCGACCCTGGGCGATCGAGGGGCAGACCGCGCCGCCCGGCCGCGCGGCTGAGGTCATGGCGCACGGAGCATCGAGCGGCGCAGCGAGGCTTGCGGCCGCGCGGGAGCGCGACCACCTGCTCGCGCGCCTGCTCGAGTCCTTGCCCGTCGTCGTGTTCCGGCTCGATCGGGAGCTGCGCTGCCATTATGTCAACGATGCCGTGCGCGAGGTCTGCGGCTCGGCGCCCGAGCAGCTCCTTGGCAAGCGAGCCTCGGAGGTCGGGCTCGACGCCGGCGAGGCGGCGGACTTCGAGTCCGTCTGTCGCGAGGTCCTCGCGAGCGGGGAGCCGAGGCACCATCACCTCGCGCTCGGGCCTGCCCTCGGCGGGCGCCTGCTCGAGGCGCGGCTGCTCCCCGAGTTCGACGCTGCGGGGCGCATCGAGTCGCTCGTCGGGCTCGTGACGGACTGGTCCGAGCGCCGGCGCGTCGAGGGCGAGCTCGAGGCGAGCGAGGAGCGCTACCGCGCGCTCATCGCGCAGGTGAGGAGCTACACGATCTTCACCCTCGATCTGCGCGGCAAGGCGCTCACCTGGAACGAGGGCGTCGAGCGGGTGATCGGCTGGTCCCGCGAGGAGTTCATCGGCCTGCCGATCGAGTCGCTCTTCGCGCCCGAGGAGATCGCGCGCGGCGTGCACCGCCGCGAGCTGGAGCGCGCGGCCGAGGAGGGCAGCGTCGCGACCGATCAGTGGCTGAAGCGCAAGGACGGGGCGCTGATCTTCGCGACGGGGCTCACGAGCCGCCTCGTCGATGCGGCCGGCCACGTCACCGGATTCAGCAAGGTGGTGCGCGAGCGCACCGCCTGGAAGCTCGCCCAGGACGAGCGCGACGCCCTGCTCGCGAGCGAGCGGCAGGCGCGCGAGCACGCCGATGAGGCGAACCGCTTAAAGGACGAGTTCCTCGCCACCCTCACGCACGAGCTGCGCTCCCGGCTGAACGCCATCGTCGGCTGGGTGCACGTGCTGCGCCGGCATGCCGAGGCGAGCCCCGAGGTCGCGCGCGGACTGGCGGTGATCGAGCGCAACGCGCGGGCGCAGACGCAGATCGTCAACGATCTGCTCGACATGAGCCGGATCATGACCGGCAAGGTGCGGCTCAACCTGCGCACGGTGAGCCTGCAGAAGGTCGCCGCCGCGGCGCTCGAGACGATTCGGCCCGCCGCGGAGGCGAAGAGCATCGAGCTCCTCGCGGAGCTCGATCCGGGAGCCGATGCTCTGCGCGCGGATCCGGTCCGCCTGCAGCAGGTGCTGTGGAATCTGCTCACCAACGCCGTGAGGTTCACGCCCGCCGGCGGCTGCGTGCGCGTCACCTCGCTGCGTGATGACTCGCACGTCGAGCTGAGCGTGCACGATACGGGCGTCGGCATCCCGAGCGGCTCTCTGCCCTTCGTGTTCGACCGCTTCCGCCGGGCCGATGCCCCGAGCATGCGCTCGCACGGCGGCCTCGGGCTCGGCCTCTCGATCGCGAAGAGCCTCGCCGAGCTTCACGGCGGCACCGTGCGCTGCCGCAGCGCGGGCGAGGATCGGGGCTCGACCTTCACGGTGCGCCTGCCGATCGCCTCGCCCGACGCCGCGACGGGCGATCCGGGCGAGCGGATCACCCCGCTGCTCTCCCTCTCCCTCGAGTCGCTGCCGAAGCTCGACGGCATCACCGCGCTCGCCGTGGACGATGAGGCCGACTCGCTCATGTTCTGCGGCCGGCTGCTCGAGGACCGCGGCGCGAAGGTGCTCCTCGCGGTGGACGCCCAGCAAGCGGTCGAGATCCTGCAGACCGAGCAGGTGGACATCCTGATCAGCGACATCGGCATGGCGCGCGAGGACGGCTACCACCTCATCGCGCGCCTGCGCGCGCTGCCCGACGCCCGCACGGCGCGCATCCCCGCCATCGCGGTCACGGCGTACGTGCGCGCGGAGGACCGCCAGCGCCTCCTGCTCGCCGGTTACCAGATGCACATCGGCAAGCCGATCGAGCCTCAAGAGCTCATCGCGGGGATCGCGAGCCTCGTCGGCGTGACGAGCCGCGAGGCGCCCCGGGGCGAGGGCTGAGGCGCCGCCGCGGCCGGCGCGCCTTGCCTCAGCCCGAGGCCCCGGGCGGCGCGAGAGGCGCGGGCGGAGGAGGCTGAATGAAGCGCCAGGGATCGGCCTCCGAGCCGCGGGCGAGGCTGATCTCGATCAGCGCGGGCCGCCCGTCGGCGAGCGCGCGCTCGAGGGCCGTGCGCAGGCCTCGCGGCGAGTCGACGCGCGTGCCCGAGACGCCGAATGCCTCGGCGAGCCTCACGAAATCCGGGTTCGTGAGGTCCGCGCCGATCAGGCGCCCGCCGAAGCTCTGCTGCTGATCGCGCCGGACGTTGCCGAATCCCCCGTTGTTGAAGACGAGCGCCACGACGCCGATCGCGTGCTGAGCGGCCGTCGCGAGCTCCTGCACCGCGAA
>JASHTK010000320.1 GCA_030040575.1 Gammaproteobacteria bacterium | reverse complement strand
GAGTCAGGCACGAAGGGGTTCATCATCTCGAAGCTCCTGTTCCTCGATTCCCTCAACGCTCGAGCCCGCAAAGGGTTTCACAGTGGGCAGCGCTGGCGGCAGGCCGTGCGGCACATTATTGGGCCGAGGCGAGCCCGCGCCAACCCTTTCCGTTGCCCGCTCCGCCGTCCTGTGCCCCGCCCGACCCGGCGTTTCGTCCACAGAGCGGATCGCTTACAGTGCGCAGGCGATCGGCGCCGTCCGCCGATGAGAGGGACCCGCATGAAGCTCCGTGCCGCAATGATCTTGCTCGCCTGGGCGGTGTGCGCGCTCGCCGCACCGATCGGGCGTGCCATGGACCTGCAGCTCGAGGGCAAGACGGCCCTCGTCACCGGGAGCACCGCAGGCATCGGATATGCGACCGCCCGGGCGTTGCTGCGCGAGGGCGCCGTGGTGATCATCAACGCCCGCACGCAGTCGGCGGTCGACCGAGCTGCCGCATCGCTCAAGGCCGCGACGGGCCGCGCGCCGCTCGAGTTCGCGGGGGACATGAGCCGGGCGGCGGACATCGCGCGGCTGGTGAGGACCTTTCCGCGCGTCGACATCCTGGTGAACAACGTCGGCCGCTTCCTCGCGAAGCCGTTCGAGCAGACGACGGACCAGGATTGGTACGACACGTTCGACCTCAACGTCATGTCGGGCGTCCGCCTCTCCCGGGCCTACCTGCCGGGAATGAGAGCGCGCAACTGGGGCCGGATCATCTTCATCTCGAGCGAGAGCGCGCTGCAGATTCCGGTCGAGAGCGTCCAGTACGGCATGAGCAAGGTCGCCGAGATCGCCGTCGCTCGCGGCCTCGCGGAGAGCGTCGCTCAAACGGGCATCACGGTGAACAGCATCCTGCCGGGGCCGACCATGGACCCGAACACCGTGGCGGCGCTCGTCAAGCGCTTCGGGGCGCAGCGCATCGACCAGATGACCGCCAGCTTCTTTCAGACGCGCCGCCCCACCTCGCTCCTGCGGCGATTCGAGCGCCCCGAGGAGATCGCGGCGCTCGTTGTGTACGTCGCGAGCCCGCTCTCCTCGGGCACCACCGGCGCCGCCCTGCGCGTGGACGGCGGCGTCGTCAGAAGCGCGTTCTGACCGGGTCGGCGCGCAGCGCCGACCCGACGCTCATTGCTCCGGCGGCGGCGCGGCGGGCGGCCGCCTCCGCGGCAGCTTGGCGAGCGCGTCCTTGCATCCCTGGCTCACCTTGTCGGAGTTGGCGCGCAGGCACGCAAACACTTCGCGGCCTTGCTTGTCCGCGCAGAACTGCTTGGTGTCCGAGTCGCACGCCTGTCGGACGGCCTGAATGGCGGCCCGGAAATCGGGCGGCGGCCCCTGGTCCTGAGCGAACGCGGTGGCGCCCGCGAGAAGCGAGGCGCAGAGCGTCAGAGTCTTGAGTCTCATCGTAATCCCCCTGTTGCCGAGAGCTCCGCACGGATCGAAGCGGACTCGCATTCTAGCGATCCGCGACGGACCTGACACGGTGAAACCGCTCCGCGGTGCACAGGGTCAACACATCGGCCGATCGCCGCGGTGCGCCCGGGCCGACGCTCGAGCGAGGCACCTGTCCACGCTGCGAACGTCGAGTGGCCTTGCGGAACGCTAAAGCCAAGTTGTGCATCCAATGATTGATGCGGATGGATCAACGAGGCGCTGCGCCTCGCGCTTGCTACGGCTGAGACACAGTTACCGGTGCATCGCGCAGGCGTTGGGGAGAAGTGGTGGCATTTGACGAGAGGATGAAGACAGATGAAGCGGGTGACTAGTTTCGTGGTGGTGGCCGTGGGATGCGCGGCCTGCTTGGCCGGCGTCGCCTCGGCAGACGACAGCGGTGCGGGCGCGCCGAGCGATGCGCTGATCACGCAGCGGGTGCTCGGCAAGCTCGGGGTCGATGATCCCGAGCTGGTGCGGAACATCCAGGTGACGACGAAGGACGGCGTCGTGACATTGAGCGGCTTGGCGCTCAACGCCATGGACGCGGCCAAGGTCCTGAGAGACGCCGCGCGCGTCGAGGGCGTGCTGAAGGTCGAGAATCGCCTGCAGATCGAGCAGTGAGCTGCGAGGCCGCCGGGCGGTTGCAGCCGTCCGGCGGCCTCCTGCGCTTGCTCCACGGCGCATCCGCGATCGAGCTGCATCGCCGTTTCCGTCGCGGCCCGCGCGCTGTGAACAGTCCTTCGCGAACGGAGTAATCTTCCGCTCATGGGGGAGCTCTAAGGCCGGTCGCGCTGATGTGCAAGCACACCCTGCGCGCCGCCACATCGAGCCGGGGCGGTGGACCCGGCCCGTGCGCGCGGGCGCCGCGGGCGCTGCACCTCCGTGCCTGCACGGTGATGCTGGCCGCCGCGGTCGCCGCGGTCGCCGCCGCGCCTGCGGGTCACACTGCCGCGGCCGATGCGCGCGCAGCCTCCGGCACCGCGCGAGCCGTTCACCCCTCGCGGTGGCCTGCGCTCGTTCCCGGCCTTGCTCTCGATCCGCGGGTCGAGCGGCGCGTCGACCGGCTGCTCGCGACCCTCACCTGGCAGGAGAAGGTCGGCCAGTTGATCCAGGCGGACATCGGCAGCGTCACGCCCGATGACCTGCGCCGGTATCCACTCGGCTCGATCCTCGCGGGCGGCAGCAGCGCTCCGGACGGCAACGTGCACTCTCCGGCGAGTCGCTGGCTCGCGCTCGCCGAGGCGTACTATCGCGCATCGGTCGCGAGCGCCTCGCCGCTGCACCCGGCGATTCCGATCCTCTTCGGCATCGACGCCGTCCACGGAGACGGCCACATTCCGGGCGCCACGATCTTCCCGCACAACATCGGGCTCGGCGCCGCCCATGATCCGCTCCTCCTCGAGCAAATCGGCCGGGCGACCGCCGAGGAGGTGGCCGTCACCGGGCTTGACTGGACGTTCGCACCGACGCTCGCCGTGGCGCGCGATCCGCGCTGGGGCCGCACGTACGAGAGTTACTCGGAGGATCCCGCGCTCGTCGCGGCGTACGCGCGCGCCGTGGTCAGCGGGCTTCAGGGCCGCGCCGGCACGCCGCAATTCATGGCGCCCGGGCACATCATCGCGACCGCCAAGCACTTTCTCGGCGACGGCGGCACCTTCGACGGACATGACCAGGGCGACAACCTCTCCGACGAGCGTACGCTGCGCGAGGTGCACGGCGCCGGCTATCGCGGTGCCATCGCAGCCGGCGTGCTCACCGTGATGGCCTCCTACAGCAGCTGGCATGGCGTCAAAATGCACGCCAACCACGCGCTCCTCAGCGACGTGCTGAAAGGCCGCTGGCGCTTTCCCGGCTTCATCGTGAGCGACTGGAACGCGCAGGCGCAGGTCCCCGGCTGCACGCCGTTCGACTGTCCGCAGGTGCTCCTCGCGGGCGTCGACATGTACATGGCGGCGGACAGCTGGAAGGCGCTGTATGGGAATTTGCTTCAGCAGGTGCAGTCCGGGCGGATCCCTGCGCAAGCGCTCGATGCGGCCGTGCGCCGGATCTTACGAGTGAAGATTCTCGCCGGCCTGCTCGATGAGCCCGATCCGATGGAGCGCCCCGACGCCGGGCAGTACTGGCGGCTCGGCAGCCCGGCGCACCGCGCGATCGCCCGCCGGGCGGTACGCGAGTCGCTCGTGCTGCTGAAGAACAACGGCCGGCTGCTGCCGCTCGCGCCGCGCGAGCGCGTCCTCGTCGCGGGACCCGGCGCGAACGCTATCGGCATGCAATGCGGCGGCTGGACGATCGACTGGCAGGGCGCCGGCCACCCGAACGCCGACTTTCCGGGCGGCACTTCGATCTTCGCCGGCATCCAGGCCGCGGTGAGCGCGGCGGGCGGCACGGCGATGCTCAGTCCCGACGGCGCGTTCGCGGAGCGTCCGGACGTGGCGATCGTCGTGTTCGGCGAGCGGCCGTACGCCGAGGGCGTGGGCGACCGCAGCACGCTCGACTTCTCCGCTCAGGACCCCGTGCCTCTGCGGCTGCTGCGCCGGCTGCGCGCCGCGGGTATTCCCGTCGTGAGCGTGTTTCTCTCCGGTCGCCCGATGTGGGTGAATCCCGAGCTCAACGCCTCGAGCGCCTTCATCGCCGCGTGGCTCCCCGGCACCGAAGGCGAGGGCATCGCCGATGCGCTCTTCCGGCGTCCCGGCGGCTCCATCCGCACGGACTTCACGGGCCGCCTCGGCTTCTCCTGGCCGGCGACCGCGCTGCCGGTCACCTTCACCGCCTCGGGCGTCGAGGGCGCCCTGTTCCCCCGCGGCTTCGGACTCTCGGTCCACGACCGGCGCGACCTGCCGCTCCTTGCCGAGGATCCGCGCGCTCCGGCGGCCCTGATTGCCCGCGACCGGCGCCGCGCGCTGCGCGGCGCCCCCTGACCGGCGCTGTGACACTCGAGCGATGAGCGCGACTCCCGCCGGCCGGCCGGCGCGCGTGCTCTGCGCGCGGCTCGCCCGGGCGCCTCCCATCCAGGCGCTCCTCGCCCTGGCGGCTCTCGTGCTTGCCGCGGCCCGTGCCCTCGGACAGATGGAGCCCGACGCGGCCGCGCGGATCGAGGGGAGCGTCTCGGTGACGGTGAGCGCCACGCGCCTCAAGCACTGGGGCGTGCCCGGGGCGGAGGCCGTATTCGTGCCGGATGCCGATCGCAGCGCCTTTGCCGAGCGCATCCGCTCGGCCCGGGGGCCGCGCGCGCTGTGCGCAGCGCTCCCGGCCGCCGCGGCGCGCGACCCCCGCATCGCGAGTGCGTCGGTCGATGGCGATTCGAGCCTCGATCATCGGTCGGGCGATGAGGAGATCATGAGCTTCCTCGTCGTGGCGAACGCACGGTTCGGCACCCGCGGAACGCTCTACGTGTGCTCGCATCCGGCCTTCGCCCTGATGAGCCGGGGCGCCTATCCGGGCGAGAGCTTCTATCAGGTCGGCGAGGCGCAGACCCTGTGGTGCGCGAGCGCTCGGCTCGCGCTTCGCCCGGGAGCGAGCCTCCCGGTACGACTGGCAGAGAGCCTCGACGCATCCGAGTGGTGAGCGGCGCCGCTCCCGAGGCGCTCCTGCGGCGCACCCATCCGTCATGTGGTGTCAGAGCCACAGCCGCCTCGAGATTGCCCCGAGGAAACATAATCGGCTAGGCTACCTGCAGGGGGTTTGTCATAACCTGGCATCGCTAGAACCAAGGAGGGGGGGCCGCCATGCAGGAACAGTCGGTCTCCGTATTGATCGTGGGGGCGGGGCTCGCAGGACTTTCCGCCGCGTTGACTCTCTCGCATCGGGGTACTCGGCCGCTCGTCATCGAGCGCCATCCGGCCTTCTCCCGGCATCCCCGTGCCCGGGGCCTCAACATGAGGAGCATGGAGCTGCTGCGCGCGACCGGCATCGAGGAGCAGCTCTGCACCCGCAGCTCCGGCACCTTCGGCGACTTCACGATCATTCACGCCGAGAGCGTGACCGGCCCGGTACACAAGACGATCGTCCAGCGCGGCGCGTGGGAGGTGGGCCTGAGTCCCGCACGCTCATCCGGCATGGTGCAGAGCCAGGTGGAGCCGATCCTCAAGCGCCGGGCCGAGGAGCTCGGCGCCGAGGTGCGCTTCTCGACCGAGCTGCTCGAGCTCGAGGAGCAGGCGACTCACGCGCGCGCCGTCGTTCGCAATCGGGCCACCGATGAGACCTATGCCATCAACGCGAAGTACGTCGTCGGCGCGGACGGTCACCGCAGCACGGTGCGGTCCCTCCTCGGCATCGGCACCACCGGAGCGGGATTGCTCTCGAGCCACGTGGCCATCATCTTCACCGCGGACCACGAGTTGCCCGGCCACTCGATCTACTACCTGCGCCAGAAGGACTTCACGGCCGCGTTTATCCACATGGACGACTCGGGGCTCTCGGTGCTCTCGGTCGAGACCCCCGGGGAGCCGCTCGCGCTCTCGGAATACACTCCGCAGCGCTGCCTCGCATACCTGCATCGGGGACTTGGCACCTCGGCCTACGGGCTCACCGTGCTCGATGTCATGCGCTACGAGATGGCCTCGTTCATGGCCGACAGGTTCTCGACCGATCGGGTGCATCTGACCGGCGATGCGGCGCACACCATGCCGCCGATCGGCGGCCTCGGCGGACAGGCGGCGATCCAGGACGGCTTCGACATCGGCTGGAAGCTCGATCTCGCGCTGCGCGGACTCGCCGGCCCGGCGCTCCTGCGCTCCTATGCCGCCGAGCGCAGGCCCATCGCGGAGCTCACCGTGGCCCACCAGACCGGGAAGTACTTCCAGCGCATGCGACCCGACAAGATGAACGGCGCCGCCGCGCCGGACGAGCGCCTCGCGCTCGGCGTCGCCTTCGGGTATCGCTACCGCTCCGGGTGCCTGCTGCTCGAGGAGCCCGACAACGATCTCGCCTACGAGGACCCGGCGACGCTCAACGCCCGCCCCGGCACTCGCGTGCCGTTCGTCCCGCTCGTCAGGCACGGACAGGCGAGCTCGGTGCTCGACTTCATCGGAGGGGATTTCCTCCTCGTGGCCGCCCCCGCGGGGCGTGCCTGGATCGAGGCCGCCGAGCGGCTGAAGAAGGAGTACGCGGTGCCGCTCTCCATGCTCCACGTCTCGACGGACCTCACGGATCCCGAGGGCACCTGGCCGGAGCGCCACGGAATCGCCCCGGACGGCGCCATCCTGGTGCGGCCCGACGGGTTCGTGACCTGGAGGTCGAGCGGCGTGCACGAGCACTACGGAACGCTCCGGTACGCGCTCAGCGTCGCGCTCGGGCGCGCCACCGCGAGGCCGGCCTTCGAGCGCGTCGAGCTGCCCGAGGCCTTCGAGATCGGAGAGCTCCCGGTCGAGCAGGAAGCTCCCGAAATCCTGCCTCCTCTGCCGGAGCGCACCGCCTAGACCCCGGCGCGCAGGCTCCCCTGCCCGCCGGCGACCCGCCGACCACCCCGCGCGGATGATGCCGCGCGGACCACGCCGTGCGCGCCCGTCCGGCACGCGCCCTCTATAATCCGGCCCGCCCCATCCTGCGAGAGGTACGCAATGAAGCTCATCGTGAGTGGCGCGTCGGGCAACTACGGCCGGCTCGCGGTCGCGGGCCTCCTCGAGCGGGTGCCCGCGAGCGACCTCATCCTCATGAGTCGCCGCCCGGAGAAGCTCGCCGCGCTCGCCGCCCTAGGCGCCATCGTGCGGCGCGGCGACTTCGATGATCCCGATTCGCTCGTCTCCGCCTTTGCGGGAGGCGACAAGCTCCTCATGATCAGCACGGGCCGCGTCGGCAAGCGGCTGCCGCAGCACGGCAATGCCATCCGCGCCGCCGCGACCGCCGGCGTTCGCCACATCGTCTACACCTCCTTCGTCAACGCGGGCGAGGCGAACCCGGCGCTCGTCGCGAAGGAGCATGGGGCGACCGAGGACATGCTGCGCCGGAGCGGGCTTGCCTGGACGGCGATGCGCGACAGCCAGTACGCGGACGCCATGGTGGAGGTCGCCGCGCCGATCGCGATCGAGAGCGGCCGCTGGCTGGCGAGCGCGCGCGAGGGCCGGATCGGATTCGTGACGCGCAGGGACTGCGCCGCCTGCGCCGTCGCCGTGCTGACGACCCCCGGCCACGAGAACCGCGCTTACGACATCACCGGTCCCGAGCTGCTCTCGTTCCGCCAAGTCGCCGCGCTC
>JASHTK010000319.1 GCA_030040575.1 Gammaproteobacteria bacterium | reverse complement strand
GGATGCCGCAGCGCGAGCGCTCCGAGCCACACGGCCTTGCGCGCGCCGGAGGCGAGCGCGGCGGCGACCGCCCGATGAGCGTCCGTCACCTGCGCGCCGCGAGCAACGCCCGCGACCGGGTCGGGGACGGCGCGCCCGCAGATCTCGCTTGCCGCGGCAAGCACCGCTGCAAGGTCCGCCACCTGGCGCGCGGCGGGCGACTCGCAATACGCCGCGACCGCAAAGTGATACGCGAAGCGCCCGGGATTGACGAATGCGATGCGCGCGCCCCGCCGAGCGGCCTTGCGCACGCGGTGCGCAAGGAGCGGGGCCTCGCGGCGCAGGTTCGAGCCGACAACGAGCAGCGCATCGAGCGCATCGATGTCCGCGATGCTCAGGCCGAGGCTCGGGTGCAGCGGCTCGCCGTCCTGGTCCCGGAAGTCGCGCTGCCGCAAGCGGTGATCGATGTGAGGCGAGCCTAAGCCGCGGGTGAGCCGGCCGAGCAGGTAGAGCTCCTCGAGAGTGCTCGCCGCGCTCGCGAGCACCCCGAGATCGGCGCCCGCCTGACGCAGCCGCCCGGCGGCGGCGGCGAGCGCCGTCGGCCAGTCCACCGTGCTCCACGCGCCTGCCTCGCGGATCATCGGGGCGAGCAGCCGATCGGCGCTGTAGAGACCCTCGTAGCCGAAGCGGTCCCGGTCGGCGATCCAGGTCTCGTTGATCGCCTCGTTCGGCCGCGGCACGACGCGCATGAGCTTGCCGCGCAGCACGTGTCCGTAGAGATTGGTGCCCACGCCATCGTGCGGGGAGACGAGCGGATGCTCGGTCATCTCCCAGGCCCGCGCCCGGTAGCGGAACGGCTTCGCGTTGAGCGCTCCGACGGGGCACAGATCGACGATGTTGCCCGAGAGCTCATGGTCCACCGTGCGCTCGATGAAGGTGCGCACCGCCTCGTGCTCGCCGCGGCCGATGAGCCCGAGCTCCTGGATGCCGGCGATCTCCTCGGTGAAGCGCACGCAGCGCGTGCACTGGATGCAGCGGGTCATGTCCGTCGAGACGAGCGGACCCAAGCTCTCGTCCTTCACGACGCGCTTGCGCTCCGTGAAGCGCGAGATGTCGCGGCCGAAGCCGACGGCGAGGTCCTGCAGCTCGCACTCCCCGCCCTGATCGCAGATCGGGCAGTCGAGCGGGTGATTGATGAGGAGGAACTCCATCGTCGCGCGCTGCGCGTCGGTCGCGCGGCGCGAATGTGTGAGGATCTTCATCCCCTCGGCGACCGGCGTCGCGCACGCCGGCAGGGGCTTCGGGGCCTTCTCCACCTCGACCAGGCACATGCGGCAGTTGGCCGCGACGGAGAGCTTGTCGTGGTAGCAGAAGCGCGGGACGTAGATGCCGTGCGCGTCCGTGACGCGAATGATCATCTCCCCTTTCGGGGCCTGCATCGGCACGCCGTTCACTTCGATGTTGACGAGTTCCTCGCTCATGGGTGCGCTCGGGGGCTTCAGGCGGCCGCGAGCCCTTGGCTCTCGACGATGCTGCGACCGCCGTGGTCGATCATGTACTCGAACTCGTGACGATAGTGCTTGAGGAAGCTCTGCACCGGCCATGCGGCCGCATCGCCGAGCCCACAGATGGTGTGTCCCTCGATGTGATTGGCGACATCGAGGAGGAGCGCGAGCTCCTCGCGGCGGCCCTCGCCCGCGAGGAGCCGCTTCAGCATGCGGTTGAGCCACCCGGTGCCCTCGCGGCACGGGGTGCACTGGCCGCACGACTCGGACATGTAGAAGCGCGCGAGCCGCTCGAGCACGCGCACCATGCAGGTGGTCTCATCCATGACGATCACCGCCGCCGACCCGATCCCCGAGCCGGCCGCCTTGACCGAATCGTAGTCCATGTTGGTCTTGAGCATGACCTCCCCGGGCACCACCTGGACGGAGGAGCCGCCCGGGATCACGGCCTTGAGCTTGCGTCCCCGCCACACGCCGCCCGCAAGCTCGAGCAGGTCGGCGAACGGGATGCCGAGCGGCAGCTCGAAGTTGCCGGGCTTCGCGACGTGGCCGGACACCGAGAAGATGATCGTGCCGCCCGAGTTCTTCGGGCCGAGCGCGGCGAACCATTCCGGGCCGCGGCGCAGGATCGTCGGCACGGAGGCATAGCTTTGCGTGTTGTTGATCGTCGTCGGCGCGCCGTACAGGCCGAACGCGGCCGGAAACGGCGGCTTGAAGCGCGGCTTGCCCGGCTTGCCCTCGAGCGACTCGATGAGCCCGGTCTCCTCCCCGCAAATGTAGGCCCCGGCGCCGACGAACGCGTAGAGGTCAAAGTCGATGCCGGAGCCGCCGATGTTCTTGCCGAGCAGGCCGGCCGCGTACGCCTCCGCGACCGCCGCCTCGAATCGCGGCACCGGCTCGCCCAAGAACTCCCCGCGAATGTAGTTGTAGCCGACCGTGGCGTTCATCGCGTAGCCGCCGATCGCCATGCCCTCGATGAGCGAGTGCGGGTTGTAGTGCAGGATGTCGCGGTCGTGGCAGGTGCCGGGCTCGCTCTCATCGGAGTTGCACACCACGTACTTCTGCATG
>JASHTK010000318.1 GCA_030040575.1 Gammaproteobacteria bacterium | reverse complement strand
GATGCGCTCCGCGGTGCCGGTGAGGTACTCGCGAACCTCCTCCTGCGGCAGGGGCAGTCCCGTGTACAGGCTGCTCCAGCCGCGCGTGTCGAAGGTCGGATCGCCAGGCCCCTCGTCCTCGGGTGCGTGGTCCTCGAGGTCCTGCCAGCGCGCCACCTGCTGCGCCTCGATGGCCCTGCGCAGCTCGGTGACGCCGGCGCTCGCGCCGGCCGGCGTGACCCACGCCACGAGGCGGCGGCGGCCCTGCGGTCCTTCATCGAGGCCCACCACCGCCTGGTCCACCTCCGCGAGCGAGCGCAGCGCGATGGCGATCTCCTCGAGCTCGACGCGCACGCCGCGGATCTTGACCTGGCCGTCGCGCCGCCCATGGAACGCGAGTTGCCCGTCGGCGCGCCAAGCGGCGAGGTCGCCGGTCCGGTAGAGCCGCTCGCCGGGACTTCTCGCGTACGGATTGGCGACGAAGCGCTCCGCCGTGAGCGCCGCGCGCCGCCAGTACCCGCGCGCGAGCGCGAAGCCCGCGAGGTACAGCTCCCCCACGGTGCCGATGGGGCACGCCCGCAGCGCCTGATCGAGGACGTAGGCTCGGGTGGTCTCGATGGCGCGGCCGATGGGCGGATCGGTGGCGTCGCCCGTGAGCGGCTCGCTCATCGTGGCGCAGACGGTGGCCTCGGTCGGTCCGTAGGCGTTGAGCACCCGGCACTGGCGCGCCCAGCGCGCGGCAAGCTCGGCCGTGCAACGCTCGCCCGCGACGATGAGGGCTTGCAGCGACAGGTCCCTCGCGGGCGAGAGGCTCTCGAGCGCGGTGGGGGTGAAAGTCGCGTGCGTGATCGCCTGCTCGGTGAGGAGCCGCGCGAGCGGCTCGCCGCTGCGCTCCTCGCCTGCGGCCAGCACGACGGTCGCGCCGCGAGTGAGCGCCATCGCGAGCTCGGACACCGCCGCGTCGAAGGAGAGCGAGGCGAGCTGCAGGATGCGGCTCCCGGCCCGAATGCCGAGCCGCTCGCTCTGCGCTTCGGCGAGCGCAGGCAGCGCGCGATGCGTGACGAGCACGCCCTTCGGGCGTCCGGTGCTGCCGGAGGTGTAGATGAGGTAGGCCGGATGGCTCGCGCGGAGCGGCGCGGTGCGGTCCGGATCGCGCGGTGCGCGGGCGCCGCCCGCGGGCAGCTCGTCGATTCCGTCGCGCTCGTTGAGCACGTGGCACCGGTGGCGCGCGCCGAGGCGCGCGCGCAGGGGGCCGGTCGTCAGCGTCAGCGCCGGAGCGGCATCCTCGAGGAGAAACTCGAGTCGCTCATCGGGGTGATCCGGATCGAGCGGGACGAAGGCGCCGCCCGCCTTGAGCACCGCGAGGAGCGCGACGACGGCCGCGCTCGAGCGCTCGAGGAGCAGCGCCACGCGCTCCTCCGGGCCGATGCCGGCCTCGATCAGTTGCCAGGCGAGACGGTTGGCGCGCTCGTCGAGCTCGGCGTACGTGAGCGCGCGCCCGGCGCCCGTCACGGCGAGGTGACCCGGCGTCGCGGCGGCCTGCGACTCGAAGAGCGCGACGAGAGTGATCTCGGGTGCGCTCGCCGCCGGTCGATCGGCGTCCGCGAGCAGTCGCTGCCGATCCGCAGGCGGCAGCGCATCGAGGCGCGCGAGCGGCGCACGCGGGGCCTCGATCAGCTGCTCGACGATGCGCGTGAAGCTCGCGGCGAGGCGCTCGACGGCCGCGGGCTCGAGCACGCGGAGGTTGTAATGGAAGCGCAGCGTGAGCGCGGCTCCCGGGACGACGGCGATGCTGAGCGGGTAGTGATTGCTGTTGTGTCCCGCGACCTCCGTGAGGGGCAGCTCCTCCGCGCCGGGCGGCGGCGGCGGCTCGACGGGATAGTTCTCGTACGTGAACAGCGTGTCGAACAGCGCGGCCACCTTGAGCTCCCGGTGGATCCGCGTGAGGGGCAGATGGCGGTGCGGCAGCAGCTCCGCCTGCTCGCGCTGCAGGCGGACCAGCAGGTCGATCGCGGGCCTCGCGCTCTGCAGCCGCACGCGCACCGGGGTCGTCGTGATGAGCAGTCCCAGCATGTCGACGATCCCCGGCACCGGAGCCTCGCGGCCGGACCCGACCGTCCCGAAGCACACCTCGTCGCGGTTGAGCACGGCGCCGAGCAGCACGGCCCACGCGCCCTGAAGCACCGTTGCCGGGGTGAGGCCGTTCTCGTGCGCAAAGCGCTCGAGCCGGGCGGTGAGCGCCGCGGTGAGCGTCGTCTCGATCTGCGCCTGGTGGGGTGAGGCGGCGCGCGCGGCCGCGGACGCGATAAGCGTCGGCGCCTCGAGGTCGCTCAGGTAGGCTCGCCAGGCCGCGCAGGCGGCCGGCCGATCCTGCTCGACGTACCAGCGCAGGTACGCGCGGAAGTCCGCCGGGAGAGGCAGCGCCGCCGGGTCGCCGCGATGCCGGTAGAGCGCGAGCAGGTCCCGGAAGAAGATCGTGGTGGACCAGCCGTCGCCGAGCAGGTGGTGCTGGGTGAGCAGCAGCCGATGATTGCGCGGGCCGAGCCTCACCAGCGTGGCGCGCATCAGGGGCGCGGCGGCGAGCGAGAGGCGCTCGCGCCGGTCGCGCTCCTCGATGCGCCGAGCCTCGGCCGCGCGCTCGCCGGCGCCGCAGCGGGTGAGGTCGTGCTCGCGCCAGGGAATGCGGCAGAGGCGGTGCACGATTTGCACGGGGTCGCCGCGCGAGTCCTGAGCGAGCGAGATCCGCAGGCTCGCGTGACGGGCGAGCAGCGCATCGAGCGCGGCGCGCAGGCGCTCCGCATCGAGGTCGCCTTGGAGCGTGAGATGGAGCTGGACGAGGTAGGGGTCCTCGCCCTCGCCCTCGTACTGCGCGTGAAACCACAGCCCTTCCTGCAGCGGCGTGAGCGGCCAGGCTTCTTGCAGGTCGGGGTGCGCCTCGCGGAGGGCGGCGAGATCGGGAACGTCGAGCGGCGAGGCGGCATCCGCCGCGGGGCGCAGGCTCGTCAGCCGCGCCGCAAGGTCGCGCAGCTTCGGGTGCAGGAAGATGTCCCGCGGGCTCAGCTGAAAGCCCTCCGACCGCGCCTGGCTCACCAGGCGGATCGCGAGGATGCTGTCGCCGCCCAAGTGAAAGAAGTGGTCCTCGAGCCCGGCGCGATCCCGTCCAAGGAGCGCCGCGACCCACGCGCAGAGGCGCGCCTCGTGCGAGGTGCGCGGCGCGACGTACTCGCCGGTCGGGGTGGGGCTGAGCGCGCTCAAGGCGCGCCGGTCCACCTTGCCGTTCGCGGTGAGCGGCAGCGCGGCGAGCGGCACGAACGCCGCCGGAATCATGTAATCGGGCAGCCGCGCCTCGAGCCAGGACCGCAAGCGCTCGACGATGCCCGGCTCCGCTACCACGTACGCGACGAGCTGCCTCGCCGGTCCCTGCGCGACGACCGCGGCCGCGGCCGCGCGCACGCCGGGGTGCGCGCCGAGCTCAGCCTCGATCTCGCCGAGCTCGATGCGAAAGCCCCGCAGCTTCACCTGCGTGTCCTGCCGGCCGAGAAACTCGATCTCGCCGTCCGGCAGGTAGCGCGCGAGGTCACCGCTGTCGTAGAGCCGCTCGCCCGTGCGCGGGTCGAGGAGGAAGCGCTCGGCGGTCTCGGCGGGATTGCGCCAGTATCCGAGCGCGAGCCCCGCGCCCGCGATGTAGAGCCGCCCCGGCGTGTGCACCGGGCAGGCGGTGAGATCGGGCTTCAGCACGTGGAGGCGCTGATTGGCGAGGGGCCGCCCGTACGGGATCGGGGAGCGCGGATCGGTGCGCTCGATGGGATGGCACACCGACCAGATCGCCGCCTCGGTGGCGCCGCCCAGGCTCACGAGGCGGCAGCCCGGAGCGAGCACGGCGTTGAGGCGCGGCGGCAGCGAGAGGGGGATCCAGTCGCCGCTCAGCAGCACGAGCCGCAGGGTCGCGAGCTCGCGCGAGGGAGCCTCCGAGGCGTCGAGCATCAGCTCGGCGAGCGCCGGCACCGAGTTCCAGACCGTCACCCGATGCGCCTCGACCGCGCGCGCCCACGCCGCCGGATCCTGCGCGCCGTTCGGCGCCGGAATCACCACCGCGCCGCCCGCGGCGAGCAGGGCGAAGACATCGAAGATCGACAGATCGAACTCGAACGAGGACACCCAGAGCACCCGATCGCGCTCCGCGAGGCAGAAGCGCTGCGCGAGGTCGGCGAGGGTGTTGCCCGCGGCCCGGTGCGTCATCGTGACGCCCTTCGGCGCGCCGGTGCTCCCCGAGGTGTAGATCACGTAGGCCGGATCATCGATCGATGCGGGGCGCCGCAGCCGGGGGAGGGTGTGCGGCGCCTCCTCCTCGGGAGCGTCGAGCAGCGTCACCGACTGCTGCCAGGCGCGACCGCGCGCGATCCGCCGTTGAGTGATCGCAACGCGCGCGCCGGCCTGGGTGAGGATCGAGGCGATGCGCTGATCGGGCTGGCCCGCGCTCACCGGGAGGAATGCGCGGCCGGTCTCGAGCGCCGCGAGCGCGGCGACGACCTGCTCGGGGCCCTTCTCCATCACGACGGCGACGACCCGATCGTCGGGCGTGAGCCGCGCATCGAGCGCGTGCGCGAGCGCCGTCACGCGCCGGGTGAGGCAGGCGAAGCTCACGGTCTCCCGGCCGATCAATGCGGGCGCATCGGGCGTGCGCGCGGCGGCGGCGAAGACGCCGTCGTGCAGCAGGCTCTCGGGCAACGGCGCGAGCGTCGCGTTCGCCGCCGCGAAGAGCGTCAGCTCCCGCGCCGGCACGAGCGAGCGGGACGGCATGTCCCACGCCGTCTCCTGCGTCAGCTCGCCGAGCAGGCGCGTGTAGGCCTCGAGCATGGCATCGAGCACCCCGGCCGGAAAGAGCGCATCGGGCGCGTCCCAGTCGATGCCGAGGCCGAGGCCCTCCTCCCGCGCCTCCTCGTATACCTTGCCATCGAGCCAGGTCTGGGGCGTCTGCGTGATGGCGTCCACGACCCGCGCGCCGCCGGGCAGCGCCACCTGCGCCTCGCCGATCAGGCTCGTGAAGACGACGGGCAGCAAGCCGGCCCGGGGATCACCCGCGGCGCGGGCGATGAGGCGCTGCACTTCAACGCCGCTCAAGGCACGCTGGTCGAGGTCCGAGGCGAGCCGGCGGCTGAGCGCGCGCGCCCGCTCGCGGAACGGGCCGCCGCGCGCGCCGCGCACCTCGAGCGGCACAAGGTTCGTGAAGACGCCGAGCACGCCCGCAAAGCCGATCGGCCGGTCCCCAACGGTGACGTTGAGCGTGAAGTCCTCATCCCTCGCCCAGGTGCCGATCACCTCCGCATAGGCGGTGAGCAGCACGATGGAGGGCGTCAAACCCTCGCGCGCGGCATGGGCCTTGAGGGCGGCCCACCCTGCCGGGGCGAGCCGGGCGCTGCGGCGGGTAAAGCGGGGATCGGCGAGCTGGGTGGGCTCGACGGCGAGCGGCAACGCCGGGGGCGCGGGTAGCGAGCCGACACGCGCGCGCCAGTAGGCGAGCGCCGAGTCGCGAGCGGGCGAGGATGCGGCCTGCCGCAGCACGTGATCCCGGAAGCTGAGCGTGGGCGCCGGGGCAAGCGTCGCGCCGGCGTACGCATCGAACGCTTCCTGCATGAGGAGGCTGCCGCTCTCGCCGTCGAGGATGAGCGCATCCATGCTGAGGTGAATGCGCCAGTCGTTCGCGGCGAGGCGAGTGACACTCGCCTCGAGCAGCGGCGCTCGATCGGTGGGCAGCAGCTGATGCGACAGCCGCTCGCGTACGCCGAGCGCGTCACGCTCGGCGGTCGCGCGGTCCGCGCCGGTGAGGTCCGCGAAGGGCAGGTCCACGGCCGGCGGCGTCGGCAGGATCCGTTGCGTCCCATCGCCCTGCACGACGGCGCGGAGCATCGGGTGGCGCGCGAGGACCGAGCGCCACGCCGCAGCGAATCGCTCGACGTTGAGCTCAGGGAGAGCGAACTCGACGTAGGCATGGCAGGCGACTTCACCGAGCGAGACCAGGTTCTGCCGGCCGAGCCAGTAAGCTTCCTGGACGGGCGTCAGGGGGAACGGCTCGTGGAGATGGACGAGATCGGGCTCGACGGGCGCCTCCGCGGTGTCGATCGCGAGCGCCGCGAGCGCCCGCGCGAGATCGCCCATCCGGGGAGTCTCGAAGATCGTCCTCAAGGGCAGCACCCGCCCGAGCCGCTCGCGCAGGAGTGCGGCGAGGCGCACGGCGATGAGGGAGTGGCCGCCGAGGTGGAAGAAGTGGTCCTGCAGCCCGACGCGGGCGGCCCCGGTGAGCGCGGCGACGAGCTCGCACAGCACGATCTCCTCGGGGGTGCGCGGGGGGAGGTGCTCGGCGTTGAGCCCCCAGTGCTGCGGGAGCGGCAG
>JASHTK010000317.1 GCA_030040575.1 Gammaproteobacteria bacterium | reverse complement strand
GCACGCGCGGCCGACGGGCCGCCGCGAGCGAAGCGGGCCGCGCGCGGCCGCGCGTCTCGGGGTTGCCGTTGACCAGGATCTCCGCGAGGAACGTGAGGATGCGCGTCGCGCGGTCGCGCCGCTCCGGGGCGCTGAACAGCTCGGGCGTCTCATCGATGAAGCGCGTCGTGTAGTCGGCGCGCGCAAAGCGCGGATGGGTGATCACCTGGTCGAGGAAGCGCAGATTGGTGACGACGCCGCGGACGCGGAACTCCCAGAGCGCCCGGTGCATGCGCGCGATCGTCTCCTCCGGGGTCGCCGCCCAGGTCGTCACCTTCACGAGCAGCGAGTCGTAGCTGCGGGTGATCACGGCGCCCGCGTAGGCCGTGCCCGCATCGAGGCGCACCCCGAAGCCTGCCGGACTGCGATAGGCCGTCAGGCGTCCGTAGTCGGGAATGAAATCGTTGCCCGGGTCCTCGGTCGTGACCCGGCACTGCAGCGCGTGGGAGATGAGGCGGATCTCGCCCTGCGCCGGCAGGCCGCTGCCCGGCTCCCCGATCCGCGCGCCGCAGGCGACGCGGATCTGCGACTTGACGAGGTCGATCCCGGTCGCACACTCGGTCACCGTGTGCTCGACCTGGATGCGCGGGTTGACCTCGATGAAGTAGAACCGTCCCGTCGCCGCATCCTGCAGGAACTCGACCGTGCCGGCGTTGCAGTAGCGCGCGGCGCGGCCGATCCGCAACGCGGACTCGCTGAGGGCGGCCCGCTCGGCCTCGCCGAGGAACACGGCCGGCGCGCGCTCGACCACCTTTTGGTTCCGCCGCTGCACCGTGCAGTCGCGCTCGTAGAGGTGCACGAGCTGGCCGTACCGGTCGCCGAGCAGTTGGACCTCGACGTGGCGGGCGCGCCGCACGAGCTTCTCGAGGTAGACCTCGTCGTTGCCGAATGCCGCCTTCGCCTCCTCGCGCGCGAGCGGCAGCCGCTCGAGGAGCTGGGCGTCGTCCTCGATGACACGCATGCCGCGGCCGCCGCCTCCCCAGCTCGCCTTCAGCATCACCGGATAGCCGATCTCGCGGGCGAGGCGCCGGCACTCGGCGAGGTCGCGCGGCAGGGCCCCCGTCGCCGGCATCACGGCCACTCCGGCCGACTCGGCGAGGTGGCGCGCCGCCACCTTGTCCCCGAGCACGCGCAGCGCCTCGGGCGAGGGCCCGACGAACGCGAGCCCGGCGGCCTCGCAGCGCTCGGCGAACTGCGGATTCTCGGCAAGGAAGCCGTAGCCGGGATGGACCGCATCGACGCCGGCCTGCTCGGCGATGCGCAGGATGTCGGTGATATCGAGATAGGCTTCGGTCGGGCCCCGGCCCTCCCCGACGAGATACGACTCGTCCGCCTTGGTCCGGTGCAGCGAGAAGCGATCCTCCTCCGAGTAGATCGCGACCGTCCGCAGCCCGAGCTCCGAGCTCGCACGCAGGATCCGGATGGCGATCTCGCCCCGGTTGGCGACGAGGAGGGCTCTCAGGGGTTTCGACACGAAAGGGCTACTCGGCGCGCGCCGTCGAGCGCAGGGCGGCCGCGCGGCGCGCGAGATCCTCGATGCGCTGCCAATCGCGTCCCTCGACCGCGACCTGCGGGGCGACCCAGGAGCCCCCGACGCACGGCACGTTCGGCAGCGCGAGGAACTCCGCGGCGTTCTGCGCCGTGACACCGCCCGTCGGGCAGAACACCTGATCCGGGAAGGGCCCGGCGAGCGCCCGCAGCAGCTCGAGGCCGCCCGCCGCCTGCGCCGGGAAGAGCTTGCAGGCATCGAAGCCGGCGGCGCGCGCCTCGATCAGCTCGCTCGGCGTGAGGATTCCCGGCAGGAGGGGCAGCCCCGCCTTGCGGGCCGCCGCGGTGAGCTCGCGAGTGAGCCCGGGCGTGACGCCGAACTGGGCGCCAGCGGCGACCGCGTCCGCGAAATCCGGCGGCCGCGTGAGCGTGCCCGCGCCGATCAGGCCCTCGGGCACCGCGGCGCGGATCGCCTCGATGGCCTGCAGCGCGCAGTCGGTCCTGAGCGTGATCTCGAGGACCGGCAGGCCGCCGCGGATGAGGGCGCGTGCGAGCGGCGCCGCCTGCTCGAGCGAGCGGATCGTGAGCACCGGGATCACCGGCGCGAGGCTCAATACGTTGCGGATGCTCAGCACCGCAGGCACCCGCTCGGTGAGGCTTGGCCGCGCGCCGGGCGCCTGCCGCTCGGCGGGCACGCGCCGCTCACGTGAGGCACGCGAGCGCGCCGGACTCGGCATCTCCCACGACCCGGCGAAACGTGCTGAAGAGCTCCCGGCCGCAGCCCTGGTGAGTCGGAGCGGCAGGCGGTTGCGCCGCATCGCGCCGGCACCAGATCTCCTCCGGCACCCGCGCCTCGAGGGTGCCGGCCAGGCTGTCGAGGCGGATCGGGTCGCCGTCCCGCACTCGGCCGAGGGGGCCTCCGGCGACGCATTCCGGCGTCACGTGAATTGCGGCCGGCACGCTCCCGGAGGCGCCCGACATGCGCCCGTCGGTCACGAGCGCGACGCGGTGCCCCCGCTTCTGCAGCACTGCGAGCATGGGGGTGAGCGCGTGCAGCTCCGGCATGCCGTTCGCGCGCGGACCCTGGAAGCGGACCACCACCACGCCGTCGCCGTCGAGCGCGCCGGCCGCAAAGGCGGCCGCGACCTGCTCCTGGTCGTCGAAGATGCGCGCCGGGGCCTCGATGATGCGATCCTGATCCTGCACGGCGGAGGTCTTGATGACGGCGCGCCCGAGATTACCTCGCAGCAGCTTCAGGCCGCCATCGCTCCTGAACGGATCGGCGACCGGGCGAAGCACCTGCGGATCGCCGCTGCGCTCCGGCGCATCGCGCCAGCGCAGCTCCCCCTCGAGGAGCAGCGGCTCGCGCGTGTAGGCGGCAAGTCCCGGCCCCATGGCGGTGTCCACGTCGGGATGCAGCAGGCCGGCCCCGAGCAGCTCGCGGATGAGGAAGGGCGTGCCGCCCGCGGCGTGGAAGTGATTCACGTCCGCCGGGCCGTTCGGATAGATGCGCGCGAGGAGCGGCACGACCGCCGACAGATCGCTGAAGTCGTCCCAGTCGATCGTGATGCCCGCCGCGCGCGCGATCGCGACCAGGTGAATCGTGTGATTGGTCGACCCGCCCGTCGCGAGCAACCCGACGATGGCGTTGACGAGCGTGCGCTCATCGACGATCCGGCAGAGCGGGAGGTAGTTCGTGCCGAGCGCGGTGATCGCGGCCGCGCGCCGCGTCGCGGCTTTCGTCAGGGCATCGCGCAGGGGCGTGTTGGGGGGCACGAAGGCGGCCCCCGGCAGATGCACCCCCATGATGTCCATCAGCATCTGATTGCTGTTCGCCGTGCCGTAGAACGTGCAGGTGCCCGGGGCATGATAGCTGCGCGCCTCGGACTCGAGCAGCGCCTCCCGGCCCACCTTGCCCTGCGCGTAGAGCTGGCGCACGCGGGCCTTCTCGTGATTGTCGAGCCCCGAGGGCATGGGGCCTGCGGCGACGAACAGGATCGGCAGGTTGCCGAACGCGAGCGCGCCGATCAGCAGTCCCGGAACGATCTTGTCGCACACGCCAAGGCACAGGGCCGCGTCGAACAGTCCGTGAGAGAGCGCAACGGCCGTCGCCATCGCGATCACGTCGCGGCTGAACAGCGACAGCTCCATGCCGGTCATGCCCTGCGTGACGCCGTCGCACATGGCCGGCACCCCGCCCGCGAACTGCGCGACCGCGCCCGCCTCGCGCGCGGCGAGCTTGATGAGCGCCGGAAAGCGCTCGAGCGGCTGGTGCGCCGACAGCAGGTCGTTGTAGGCCGAGATGATCGCGAGGTTCGGCCACGCGAGCCGCCGCAGGGCCGCCTTGTCGGCCTCCCCGGCGGCCGCGAATCCGTGCGCGATGTTCGTGCAGGAGAGCCGCGCGCGGGCGGCGCCCGCGGGCGGTGCCATGCGCTCGAGGTAGGCGCCGCGATCCCGATCGCTCCGCGCGCGGATGCGCGCCGTGACGCGCGCGACCGTGCCGTCGAGCGGAGGGATGCGTTGCGCGGCGCCCATACGAGGGTGATCCAGCATTTGTCGTGCCATCGCCCGCGCGCGCGGCATGGGGCGGATCACCAGGTCGTGCGCGGCCCCCTCCGACGCTCCCACATCGCCTAACCCCTTGCCGGCGCTCGATCTGGTGCGGCGCGCGGGTCGAGGCGCCCCCGCCCCGGACGGGTGCCGGCGGCGGCGGCCAGGGTTTCGCGGCCGCCACCTCGTCGGGTATTGCCCCGCCCGCGCCCGCATATCGAGCGCTCGACGCACCAGGATTGGGCGCAGCGCGGTGCGCCGCGCCGGTCGGCTACGCGTACCAGTATGCGGCGGCGCGCATCTCGATGCTCGACCGGGGCGGCACACCCGGCGGACACGCCGGGTCGTCAAACGCGCTGTGCGGCACCTGGCTCGGCTCATGCGGGGAGGAATCGTTGGTCTTGAACACGAGCGCCTCCTCGCGCGTCATGTCCGAGTAGTAGAGCCAGCGGTGCTCGGGGTTGTACCGCACGACGAGCCCCTCGAACGACCATTCGGGCTGTCCCACGACGTCAAACACGGCGTCGGCCGGCACGAGGTCCCGAGGCTCCACGCTGCGCGCATCGCACACCGCGAGCGGGACATCCTGCGGAGGCGGGGAGAACACCCGCCAGATGTTGTAGTGAGCAAAGCGGCGCAGCGGCCGGGGATCGCCCTTCGGCCGCGACCGCTCGGCGAACGCCGCCGCGGTGGCGTCCGAGCAATCGATGTGGATGAAGCGCGCCGGCCGGGAGTTGTTGAGCCGTCCGGAGTCGGCCGACCGCTCCCCGAACCGCAGAATGCCCGCGCCGTTCACGACGACCGCGTCGGCTCCCGAGAGATCGAGGATCAGCCGCTCGATCTCCGGCGGGTAGCGGGCGGCCACTTCCTCGCCGTTGCGGAAATCCGCGACCCCGCTGCGGTGCCGAACGAGCGCGATCCCCTCGCGCGCGAGGGAGGGCGGTGAGGCTCGCGCCCGCACGTCCTCGATGCGTACAGCTCGCGGGTCGAGCGTGAGCACGTCGCGCGAGGTGTCGTTCGCATGGTACCGCGGCCGCACCGACATCGCGGCCGTGTAGTTGACGAGGCCTTCGACGAAGCGCCCGCCCGTGCCGGCTCGCTCGGCTCGCTCGGGACGTGACATGCCCGGACTATCGAGACTCACCGACTGCAAGTCAAGCGAGGCCGCTAGCGCCGAGGCCGCTCCTGGCCGGCGCGATGGGCGCTCGGGCTCGCGCGCAGGCGCGGCGCGGCGAGTGCCGCCCGCAGGAAGTGGAACGCTTCCTCGGCCGGCATGGGTCGCGCGAACAGATAACCCTGCACCGAGGTGCACTGCTCCTGCGCGAGGAACTGCCACTGCTCGGAGGTCTCGACGCCTTCGGCGACCACCTCGAGCCCGAGCGCGCGCCCGAGCGCGATGGTCGCCCGGCAGAGCGCCGCATCGTAGGCGTCGGCCGCGCAATCCGTCACGATCGACCCGTCGATCTTCAGCCGATCGACGTTGAACATCTTCAGCCGCGCGAGCGAGGAGTGGCCGGTGCCGAAGTCGTCGATCGCGAGGGACACCCCGAGCTGCTTGAGCCGGGCGAGGCTGCGCGCCGCCACGTCGGGCGCGCTCATCGCCGCCGACTCGGTGATCTCGAGCTCGAGCAGCCGCGGGGGCAGCCCGGTCGCGGCGAGCGCGGCGGCGACCCGCTCGGCGAGATCCTCGCGGGCAAACTGCAGCGGCGAGAGATTGACGGCGACGATGAGCGGCTCGCCGCCTCCGTCGAGCCAGGTGCGCATGTCGCGGCAGGCGGCCGTGAGCGCCCACTCGCCGATCGGCTCGATGAGGCGGGTCTCCTCGGCGATCGGAATGAAGAGCGCGGGGGGGATGATCCCGCGGGTCGGATGGTTCCAGCGCAGCAGCGCCTCCACCCCGACCGGCCGGCCGGTGAGCGTGTCCATCTGCGGCTGGTAGTGCAGCACGAACTGTCCCTCGGCGAGCGCATCGCGCAGCTCCGTCTCGAGGATCAGGCGCTGGTCGGCCGCCTGAGTCATCGCCGGCTGGTACATCTCGTAGGCATCCCGGCCCCGAGCTTTCGCCGCGTAGAGCGCGATGTCCGCCTTTCTCATCAGCGTCTGCGGGTCCGGACCGTCGCCCGGGAAGACGCTCACTCCGGCGGTCACGGTGACGTGCACCGTGCTGCCGTCCACCTCGAAGCGGCCGCGCAGCTGCTCGAACACCTTGCCGGCGACGGCTCGCGCCTGCCCCTCCGAGCGCAGCTGGGTCATCGCGACCACGAACTCGTCCCCGCCGATCCGGGCGACGATGTCGCTCTCGCGCACGGCCGCGCGGATCTTGCGCGCGAGCTCGACGATCACGCGATCTCCCGCGTCGTGTCCCAGGGTGTCGTTGATGGTCTTGAACCGATCGATGTCGATCATCATGAGCGCGACGCGGTTGCGGACCGCGCCCGCGGCCGAGAGCGCCTCGGCGAGCCGCGTCCTCAGCGCGAGACGGTTGTCGAGGCCGGTGAGGGGATCGTGATAGGCGAGGAACGAGATGCGCTGCTCCGCGCGCTTGCGGTCGGCGATGTCCTCGACCATCGACCACATGAGCCGCGCCCCGTCGCTCGCCGTCACCATGATGCCGGTCAGCTGGACCGGGACCTTCGATCCGTCCTTGCGCGTGATCTCCTTCTCGAGCGGGCCGAAGCGACCGCTGTGGATGAGGCTCTGGATGCGCTGCCGCTGATCCTCGCTGCCGTGGTCCGCGGCCCACTCCCACCAGTTCATGGCGGCGAACTCCTGGCGGGAGTATCCGGTGATCACCTCCATCGCGTAGTTGGTCTGCAGGAACCGGCCTTCGCTGTCGCTCAAGGCGATGCCGAGCGGGGAGAGGTCGTAGAGGCTGCGCAGCTTCTCCTCGCTCACGCGCAGCTCCTCCTCGGCGAGCTTGCGCCGGGTCACGTCGTAGACGTAGCCCGTCCAGGTCGTGCCGCCGTCCGGGTTGCGCTGCGGGATGGCGTTCGCCTCGAGCCAGCGCAGCTCCCCGTCCGAGGTGATCAGGCGGTGCTCGGCGTGCCACGGAGTGAGCGTCGCCGCGGAGTGCAGCATGGCGGCGCGGTCGAGCGTGTTCTCCTCCGGATTGACGAGAAAGCCGGACATGCTGCGCTCGTCGCTCATGAGCTCCTCCGGGCTCACGCCGTACAGATCGCGTGCTCCGGGGCTCGCATAGAGGTACTTCGGCTGCCCGTCGGGGTTGAGCCGCCACTGGAAGATCATGCCCGGCACGTTGGCGGCAATGACGGCGAGATTCTCGGCGGCGCGCCGCCGCTCATCGTCCGCGCGGCGCTGCTCGGTCACGTCGATCTGCACGCCGAACAGCCTGAGCGGGGCGCCGTCGGGCGCGCGCTCCAGCACGCCGCCCGCCCCGAGGATCCAGCGCCAGGAGCCATCCTTTGCACGCACCCGGTGCGAGCCCCGGAACAGGTCGGTGCGTCCGGCGACCACGTCGTTCACGGCCTCGTCCGCCGCGGCAGCATCGTCGGGGTGGCAGAGCTCGCGCAGCCCCTCGGGCCCCAAGGTGAGCTCGTGCCGCTCGTAGCCGAGCATCTTGCAGAAGGCGTCGTTGAGCGTCACGGTCCGGCGCTGCACGTCGAGCTCCCACGTCCCGACGTTGGCGCCCTCCATCATCATGCGCGCGCGATGCTCGCTGAGCCGCATGGCCTCGCGCACGCGCACCTGCTCGGTCACGTCGCGGTGGAGCGCGATGTATCCCTCGACCTCGCCCCGATCGTCGAGGAGCGCCTCGACGTCCGCCTCCACCCAGCGCTCGCCTCCGTCGCGGGTGCGGATCAGCACCTCGAACAGAGCGCCCGACTTCTGGGCGTAGAGCTCGCGCGCGCGCTTGACGGTCGCCATGTCGGTGCCATCGAAGAACAGCAGCTCGCCGGCGAGGCGCCCGCGCGCCTCCTCCAGCGTGTAGCCGGTGAGCCGCGTGAAGGTCGCGTTCACCCACTGGATCCGATGGTTCGGATCGGTGATGGCGACCGAGATGCCGCTGTGTCGCGCAACGAGGGCGGTCCAGTGATGCTCGGCGCCCGGGCCCGCGCCCGCGAGCCGCGCTCGCAGCCCGAATCGGCTCGCGAGCCCGATCCAGATCCACGGCGCAAGGCCGAGCAGCGCCCCCCAGGCGAGGCTCAAAGCCGGAGAGAGCAGACGGCCGTCGATGAACCGAGCGGCGGCCGCGCGGGCAATGAGCAGGAGCTGCGCGGCGAGCACGGCCCACCCGATCCCCCTCAACAGACGATGGCGTCCCCGCAGAGCCGCTCCGCTCCGTGGGTGCAGGCCGTCTGCGCTGACTGTCCTGGGCAATGCCCTCGGGCCGGCAGCTGGCATCGATGCTATGTCAACAGCGCCCGTGGATCGGGCTAACCCGATATCGGCCGCCGCGGCCCGTAACTTAAGCGGGCTCGAGCCCGCGGGCGTTACAATTGCTCATCTTCCGGCGACCGATCGAGCGAGACCCCGCCCCGCCATGTCCGGCACCTCGAAAATGCTGCCGACGCTCTATATTCCCCACGGCGGCGGGCCGTGCTTTTACATGGAGTGGGAGCATCCGACGCCGAACCCCTGGACCGCGCTTGCGAGCTGGCTCGGCGGGCTTGCGGCAGCGATCGGCCGCGTGCCGCAAGCCGTGCTCGTCATCTCCGGTCACTGGGAGGAGGACCCGATCGCCGTCAACGTGCAGGAGCGCCCCGCGCTGCTGTTCGATTACTACGGCTTCCCCGAGCACACCTACCGCCTCGAGTACCCGGCGCCGGGCGCCCCGCAGCTCGCGCGCGAGGTGCTCGGGCTGCTCGAGGTCGCGGGATTCCCGGCGCGCGAGGAGCGCCGGCGCGGCCTCGATCACGGGGTGTTCGTGCCGTTCAAGCTGATCTATCCGCGCGCCGACGTGCCGATCGTGCAGCTGTCGCTCAAGCGCGGCCTCGATCCGGCGGCGCACCTCGCAATCGGAGCGGCACTCGCCCCGCTGCGTCGCCGCGACGTGCTCATCGTCGGCAGCGGCATGAGCTTTCACAATCTTCAGGTCGCATCGCTCGAGAATGCCCGCATCCCCGCATCGGAGCGATTCGACGCGTGGCTCGCGCAGGCGGTGTGCGCCCCCACCGCGCGGGAGCGCGACGCCGAGCTCGCGCACTGGGCCCGCGCGCCGGCGGCGCGCTTCGCTCACCCGCGGGAGGAGCATTTGCTGCCCTTGATGGTGGCGGCGGGAGCCGCGGGCGCAGACCTCGGCTCGCAGGCCTTCAGCGGCCGGATGATGGGCTGGCAGATCTCGGGCTTTCGCTTCGGCGACGTCCCCGAGCCGCCCTGGGGGCAGGCGCAGCCCCTGCCCCCAGGCGGAGCGCCCGCACTCAGTCGCTGAGCAGCACGGCCACGCGAGTCGCCGTGAACGTGTTCGTCGAGGCGTCGTACGCGCCCGAGGCCGCCACCGTGATCACGGCCGTCGTGCCGTCGAGATCGCCTGCCAGCGCGCTCACGAATGCGGAGAAGGTATCGTAGCTTTGGGCCATGAACTTTCCCGCGTGCCCGATGGTGAACACGACGCCGCTCGTCGTGGCGGGGACGATCGTCGGCGCGCTCGCGAGCGTCGTGAGCTCAAGGAACTGCGGACCGATCGCGATGAAGTCGACGACCACGCCTGTGAGGTCAGGCGTGAGCGAGGTGCTCGTGGCCGAGAGCCCGGTGAATGCCGCGGTCGATCCCGCGCGGCCCCAGCTCGTCACGAGCTCGTCCGTCACGGCCGCATAGTTGACGAGCGTTTGGGCCGTGAAGTCGGGCGGTGCCGACCCGAACGGCGCAACGAACCCGATCACGCGCGCCGGGGATCCCACCGCGAGGCTCGACTGGCTCAAATCCCCGGTGCTCACGACGTACGCTCCGGGGCTCGCGTCGCTCGAAGCCGAGGTGCCCGTCCCGGAGAAATTGAACACGCTCGGCTCGATCCCGTCGAGGGACTCGAGATTGAGCGTGACGCTGCTTCCTGCGGCGAGGTCGGTGACGAGGCCCCATGCCGGAGTGAAGTCGAGCATCGCCTCGCCCGACGTCGCATCGAGGCTCAGGGCGCCGCCTGACGCCTGGCTCGCGCTGCCGAAGACATCGAGCTGCTGGCCGACGGAGATATCGGCGGTCGAGAAACTGCCGGTCTCGCCCTCCTCCGTCACGAGCGTGTTCGGACCCACGGTGACCGTCACGTCGCTCGGCTCGAACTGGAAGGCCCCGCTCGGCCTCACCCAGGTGGCGTCGCGGACGGTGAGCGTCGTCCCATTGCTCGCGGTGACCGCACCCGAGATCTCATCCTGCGAGGGACTCTGCAGGCTGGTGCCGGCGAGCACGTTCGTCGCGCTGAGGGTCTGGGTCGCGAATGCGAGCGTGCCGAAAGCGGCTACCATCGTGCCGCTCGATGCGGCCGCGAGTGCCGTAAGCCCCGCGGAGCCCACGTACGCCGTTCCGTTGATCTGGTACGTCGTCGTCGGAGTCACATCCACGGTGAGCTGTCCCGAGCTGCCGCTTTGCGTGTGGAAGGGCTCGACATCGACGATGAAGTCCCCATCGCTCGTGCTCGCGCTCGCGAGCAAGCCCCGAACGCGGAGCGGGAACGTTCCGGAGGGAACGACGCTCGCGGCGAGCGTCGGCTCGACCTGCACGGTGCCCGCGGTGAGATTGACCGTGTTCGATGCCGCGAGATTGAAATCGAGAGCGAGCTGTGCGACGTCACCCGGCGTGATCACCAAGGAGTGGGCGTTGTCGAGCTGCAGGGTTACGGTCACCGCGCCCGTCACCGGATTGCCGTTCGCGTCCACGGGCTGCAGCGACACCGCCGTCCCGGAGCCGTTGTCCGCCGTGATCTGCGCGTTCGTGTAGTCGAGCGTCAGCATCACACTCACGTAATTGCCGGAGGGAATCTGCCCGGCACCGAGCACCTCCCCCAAGTCCACGAGCTGCGCGAAATCGACCTGCGTCGCGATCGGGAGCGTCTCGACCGAGACGCCGCTCGCGGTCTGCAATTGCACCGAGTCGAGCGTCACGATGTAGCTCAGGAAGTCGCCCTGGGCATCGCTCAGCGTGGTGACGAGCTGACCGCAGCGTGCGCCGGTGCACGACGCGGCCATCGTGGCCGAGCCTGACGCCCCGGAGCCCGCCGAACCGGTGGCCCCCCCGCCGCAGGCGCTGAGCGCCAGCGCCGCGCAGCAGCAGAGTATTTGTAACAATCCGTGACCGTGCGTGCGCGATGATGAGCGGGACATGGGGGAGACCTCGCTTCACTGGCCGGGACGGGAACGCTACGATCTGGTCCACAGTTTTGCAATCCGTCTGAATCCGGCGACAGGCGCGCCGGAAATCGCACGCCGCCACGGCCACACTCACGCTTCGCGACCTAGCCGTACGCCGACGGTGAAACGCCGAAGCATTGTTTGAACGCCGTGCTGAATGCCGCCGCGCTCTCGTAGCCGACCGCGCGGGCGACCTCTGCGATGCTCTTGCCTTCCGCGAGCAGGCAGACCGAGGTGAGGAGCCTGCGATGGCGCCTCCAGGCCGCAAGACTCAAGCCCGTCTCCTCGACAAAGAGCCGCTCGAACGTTCTCAGGCTCGCCCCCCCGATCTCCGCGGCAATGATCTCGACGGCGCGCCCGTCGCCCGGCTGCATCGCGAAATGGTCCGCGAGCCTGCGGGCTCGCTCGTGCGTCGGACGCGGCAGCGAGAACGACTCGGGCCTCGCCTCCGGCAGCAGCTCCTCGAGGAGCGCCAAGGCGTGCGCGTGGCGCGCGCCGCGCTTCGAGGGCTGGGGAACGCTGCAGAGGAGCAGCACGAGCTCGCGGGCGAGGTTGTCGAGGCCGAGCACCTGCGGGTGCGTGTCGGTGCGGACGCTGCCGGGCTCAAAGTAAAGCGTATGCAAGTAGAACGGGCGCGGCGAGTAGATCGAGTGCTCGACTCCGGCGGGCAACCAGAGTCCCTTCAGAAGGGGATGCACGACGTACACGGCGTCGGTTTCCACGACGGCCGCCGATTCGGAGATGAGGGCGAGCTGGTCCAAGTCATGGGTGTGGCGCGGGATGCGACCCCCCTGCGGGTAACCCTCCACGTACGATCGCAGCGACTCGATCGAGCTCACGCGCGCCCCGCGTCGATCGGGAGCTCAAGGACCCAAAGGCTGACCGGGCTCGTACTGCATCGCGCAGGCGATGTTGCCCTCGGTATCGGCGAACTCGACCACCTTGCCCACGCCCGGAATGTCGATGACGGCCGAGCGCAGCGTGCCGCCCGCGGATTCGATCGCCGCGGTCGTCTCCTGGATGGCGCTCACGCTGATCGTGCAGCGAAACGCGTTGATCGCCCCATCGGCCGCGGGTCCCCGGCGCTTGGCGATGAGCCCGCGCGAGAGGCCGTGCTCGGCTCGAGGGCCCGTGAAGATGTGATAGAAATCGGGCGGACCGCCGACCTCGAAGCGCCAGGCGAAAGCCCGCTCATAGAACCTGCGCGCCCGCTCCACGTCGCTCGCAAAGATCTCGAAATGCGCGATGTGATGGGTCATGTCAGGCTCTCCGGAGCATCATCCGACAAGCCTAGCATCGTCGCGATCTCGAAAGCTCGACAGATTCCTTCGAGAATCCGTCGCGGGCCCGCTCACTTCGGCGTCGGCCGCGCACGCAAGCGCGAACGGCGAGCGCCCTGCGGGGACCTTGGATCGCGGAATGGCCGAGCCCGAATCTTCGGATTGATCTCGAGCCGGTCGGACCTTGCCCGATGGCGCCCCGGGGAGATGCGGCGAAACTGGGAACTGGTCAGGTGCCTTTTCCCATGAGATGCGTAAAAGGAGTCGGCCGGAGGCCCACGCTTCGCTGCAGGTCAAACCGCCGCGGGAGGATGAGAAGTGTTCGGGAAAGTCAGTTTGCCCCTGTGTGCGCTTCTCGTGCTGAGTGGTATAGAGGGGTGCGTGAGACTGGGGATCGCTCAAAAGAGCACCCCGACGGCAGCATACCCGAGCTCCGCGCTTTCCAAGACCGAAGCGCACACTCTGCTCGAGTCCGGCAAGTTCGCAGAGCTGAATGCTCGGCTGTCGGCTGTTCAAGCCGACTACCGGAACGGAAGAATCTCCGACGAGCAGCTCTACAGCGCCTTTCATGTCCTTTATGACGCCGATGATGCATTGCGGTCCAAGTATGACGCCTGGGTGACGGCGTACCCGCGCTCATACGTTGCGTTGCTCGCGCGGGGCATCTACCACAGGAAGGTGGGTCAAGCGAGTCGAGGGGGCGCGTACCTCGACGCGACGAGTGATGAGCAACTCCGGGGCATGGATGCGGAATACGACTTGGCCATGCGCGATCTCGAAGCATCGAAAGCGCTGGAGCAGCGCCCCCTGCTCACGCTGTCGAATGAGATGGACATTGCAAGCCACTATGGCGATCAGCGCTCGCTACGCAAGATACTGGATCAATCTCTCGCCATCGATCCGCAGAATATCGTGGTGCGCGAGCTGTACATGACTTACCTCGAGCCGCGCTGGGGCGGGGGCCAGGAACAGATGCAGGCTTTTCTTGCGGAGTCCCGCAAGGCGGGCCTCTCGGAACGCAAGCTTGGCCTCTTGGAAGCCGTGATTCTCTCGGATCGAGCCCATTCGTCCGAGGAACGGCAAGACTACGCTGCAGCCGAGCGTGATGATCGAAAGGCCATCGAGCTTGGCGCCGACGACTGTCTCAGCTGCTTGAGCTCAGTGCTGATTCACGAGGGGAAATTCGCGGACGATATTCCCATACTGACTCAACTCATCGCGGCTGATCCGTCGGATGTCGATGACCGGGTTTGGAGAGGACAAGCGTATTGGAGTATTGGAAAAAACAAGGAAGCCTTCGCGGATTTACTCGCTGCTGCCCAACTCGGGAACGCGTATGCGCAAACCCGAGTCGCGATTTTCTACATGCAGGGAGTGCCGGGCGTCGTCGTTCGCGACCCGGCGGCGGGCTTGCAATGGTTCCGAAAATGCGCCGCCCAAGGTGATCAGGCGTGCAGGCTCGACGTGCAAATCGCCTTGAAGCATCAATAGGTTTTGCGCGCCCGGAGGGATTCGAACCCCCGACCCTCAGGTTCGAAGTCGAAAACTCGATCTTGTAGGTTCCTAATTTTCAACCACTTACAAGGCTCGCCCTCATTCGAAACAGGCATAGAAACGCACGAAGACGCACCGAACGCTACGTTTTCGCTACGTTGGTGGCATAGAGCGGCGCCCCTCCAACCCGGGGGAGAGAGCGAACGGACGCGTTGCCAGGCTCATCGCCCGATGAGCTAAAACTCATCAAGACCTTCAGTATTGAAAACATATAGCTAATCATTTACCCTGCGTGGGATTAGCTATAGGTGTTCAAACCATGCTTCATAGTCTCCAGCTCCGCCAGCTCGATTCGGCCCTCGCGCCCTGGCGATCCCTACCGCCGGCCCGGCCCAAAGCGGGCTGGCTGCGCTCCATCCGAGAAGCCCTGGGAATGACCACCCGGCAACTCGCAAATAAGCTCAACGTCACCCAGTCGGCCGTTGTTCATACCGAACACACAGAGGCAAAGGGCGACATCACCTTGGCAACCCTCAAACGCTATGCCGCCGCCCTGGACTGCGAGGTGCGGTACGCCCTGGTGCCCAAGAACCCGCTGCAGCAAACGGTCGAAGAACGTGCCGACCGCGTGGCCCGCGACCAGGTCGCGCGCGTCAGACATTCCATGACCCTCGAAGACCAAGAGACTAGTCGCAACCACCTTGAGAGCGAAGTGGCTGAGCTTCGTCGAAAACTGCTCGAAGGCAAACGCTCGCGGCTCTGGCGATGAAATTCGAGTACCCGCCAGGCGCAACACCCATCGACCCCAATGAGGCTGCCGGGCTCATCCCTCAACACCTGACCCTACAAAGCGAGCTGAACGAATACGAGGCGTCCAACATACTTGAAGCTCTCGAATGGCTCTCCGAGCGCCGCAGAGGCGACCCGCTCGACTACGAGTTCGTGCACATCGTTCATCGCCAAATGCTCGGTCGGACCTGGACCTGGGCTGGGCAATCTCGAAGGTCTGACAAGAACATCGGTGCCCTTTGGCCGGAAATCGCTATCCGATTACGCCACCTGCTCGACGACGTCCGCGCGCAAATCGAACATCACGCGTATCCGCCCACGGAAATCGCTGCGCGCTTCCATCACCGACTCGTGTCCGTCCACGTGTTCCCGAACGGCAACGGACGGCACGCGCGCCTCATGGCCGACCTGCTCCTCGCCGATCTGACAGGCAGTCAACGGTTCGAGTGGGGCCGCGGCTCCCTCAGCAACCCGAGCGAATTGCGCAAAAGCTACATCAACGCGCTGCAAGCGGCGGATGGTGGCGATTACCTCCCTCTCCTCAAGTTCCTCGAAACTCCCTGAGCGCCCGTCAAATTTCATGTCGGTGTTCTTTACGGAAGAGGCCGGCTACTCCGGCGATGCCCTCCTCAACCCGGACCAGCGATTTCAGAGACCTTCTGCAATACTGATCGATGAAAACGCCACTGCTGCTTTAATTCGAGAGCATCTTCCGAGAGCGAAATTCACAGAGTTGAAACGTACGGCTTCCGCGCCGGCCCAGCACACGTCAATTTGGCGACGAAGTCCCTGAAAAAACTCGTGACGTCGTTCCTACGCGCCCGGAAGGCTCCAGACCTCACGCCACCGGTTTACCTCATCAGCGCACGAAGCAAGGGCTCGGTGAGAGTCGACACGACAATTTCGTCCGGTACAAGGTTTTAGTCGGCTTTGAATCAGTCTATCCGCCTCATTGGGAGGCCAGCCGGGAATTCGACTTCAGGGTCGAGGACGAATATCGCCGCACGCAAGCCGCGCAGGATCTCCACGAGATTAACCCAGAGAACGAGGCCGAGTGGTTTTCTTTGATTTCACGGTGCGCGGAAACACGATCACAAGACCTGATGACCTTCCGCATCTTCACCGAGTTTCTCAGCCAGATGGGGTGCCAGCGGCCAGACTTGACGGAGCGGCTTCTGAATTCCGCTCAAGACCCACTATATCAGTTTCTGCCGGCGTTCCTGGAGGGGCTTGAGCGCAGCAATCGGCAGGACATCTATGAACGAATGATTGCGGCCGCTCTGGATAGTGCACGCGACCTTCTCGCCGTCGCGCGACACCTGCGCTCGTCCAACGCTCCCCATCCCGGCCTGGCGTCTCGGGTTCTCTCCAAGTCGATCGGAGCGGCTGCCGCGCCAGCGGTCATTGAGTGCCTCGCTCTTGCCATTGAGCGATTCGGCAATGATTTGATCGACGACCCGGATCGCTATATACAAGACGCGCTGCAGTTTCTGAACGACCGCAAGGACGCTCGCTGGGTGCAAGCAGCTTGGTCTATCAAAACCGCTGCCCCATTCTACGATGGCCTGAGTGACAGGGCGACGGCACTGCTGCTGGCCAATTTAGTCTTTCTGCGTCGCATTGAATTCCATGCCGAAGCCATCCTAGGGCACATCGCGGTACGGCACCTTGAGGCGGTTTGGGACTACTTTGGCGCGCGTCTTGAGCAAAAGGCGAAGGAGGATTCTGATTCAGAGTCTGGTGATGAGCCAATCCCCCATCGGTTCTTTGGGCTTGAGAAGCAGCTCTCAAGGGACCCCCAGCTAGCGCTCTCGAAGGGTCTCTCGTGGTTCAAGCATGATAATCCATCGCTGTTTGAATTTCGTGGCGGCAGACTCCTGAGTAATGCATTTCCGAATTGCACCCCCGAGTTTGCGTCAGCACTCCTGCAGCTTATCCAAGCTGGCAGGGACCAGGAAGCGCGCTTCGCCCTGGCAATCCTCCGAAACTACACAGGCACTGTTGCAATCGACCCGCTCCTGAAGGAGATCGTGGCCCGCTTTCCTGACGACGAGCGCAAAATGCGCGCGGTAAGCGCGAGTATCTTTAGCACCGGAGTGGTGTCGGGTGAGTACGGTTTTGCCGAGGCATGGCGCAATCGCCGTCGGTCCTTAATCGAGTGGCTATCGGACGATCGGGCCAGCGTTGTGGAGTTCGCAAAGCGCCAGATGGCAAAGCTAGACCTCATGATAGCTGACGAGCAACGCAGAGCGGAGTCCAGCAGGGAAATGGATGTCAGAGAATTCGAGGAATCGCAGGAGGATGCGAATTCATCCGCTGACGAAGCCGGCGAGGACCCGCCAGCAGATGGCGAGTAGCTACCCATCTTAGCGCCGGTGTTGCGCTCTTGCTGTACGATCATGTGTCCCATGGCAGCCCGCCGGTGGTGCTCGCTAAAGCCGCACGGCTCGCGCCCAACATGACCACTGGCAGAAGCAACGTCGAAGCCAACACACGGCGGTAACGCTGGAACCGAAGG
>JASHTK010000316.1 GCA_030040575.1 Gammaproteobacteria bacterium | reverse complement strand
CGGCGCTATACTCGCGGCCGGCGCGCGCGGGTCGGCCCGCGCGCTGAGCTTGGCCGGCGGCGACTGCGCGGCGCAGCCTGCGGCGGCGCCGAGCAAGGAGTGAGACCCGTGGTGGATTTCTCTCAAGACCCGACGGCGCGGGGATTCTTTGCTCCGGAGCGCTTCGAGGCGCGAGTCTACGACTGCGAGGTGACCGGGGAGGTCCCGAGGAGCCTCGACGGCGCCTTTGTGCGCGTCGCGACCGAATGGCTCTATCCGCCACGCTACCCGCACGACTCGATCTTCAACGCCGATGGGATCGTCGCGATGCTCAGGTTCAAGGACGGCATCGTGGACTTCACCGAGCGCTGGGTGCACACGGCCCGCTGGAAGAGCGATCTCGCGGCGAAGCGCCAGCTCTACGGGCTGTACCGCAATCCGTTCACGGACGATCCGAGCATCCGCGAGGAGATGATCGACAGCCCTTACCTGCGAACGCTCGCGAACACGAACGTCCTCACCCACGCCGGCAAGCTCTTCGCGATGAAGGAGGACGGGCCTCCGTACGAGCTCGATCCGCAGACCCTCGCGACCCGCGGCCCGATGAGCTTCGGCGGGCGCTGGAAGAGCCAGACCTTCAGCGCCCACCCGAAGATCGATCCGGTCTCGGGCGAGATGATCTGCTACGGGTACGAGGCGACCGGGCTTGCGAGCAACGCGATCTTCCTCTACACGGTCGATCGGGCGGGCCGCGTGACGAGCGAGGTGCGCCTGAAGGCGCCCTACGTGAGCATGATCCACGACATCGCGATCACGCAGAAGCACATCGTCATTCCGGTCTTCGGCTTCGAGACGAGCCTCGCGCGGCTGAAGGAGGGCAAGATCCACTGGGCGTGGAACGCGCGATTGCCCACCTACTTCGGCATTCTGCCGCGCGGCGGCGAGGCGGCGGACGTGCGCTGGTTCAAGGGACCGTTGCGCGAGATGGTGCACACGTTCAACGCGCGCACCGTGGGTGACAAGGTGATCCTCGAGGCGCCGGTCGGGGAGTCCAATCCCTTCCCGTTCTTTCCGGCGGACCCCGGCAACGAGGACTCCCCGACCGTCAGGCGGGGCTGGCACGTTCGACGCTACACCTTCGACCTCGGCTCGCGGAGCGAGGGCTTCACCGAGGAGATCCTCTACGGCCAGCCGATCGGTGCCTTCGGACGCATCGATGACCGCTACATCTCCCTCGACAACCGCTACGTCTACACGCAGTTCACCGACGCCTCCCGTCCGTTCGATGAGGCGCGCGCCGGTAACCTGCGCGGCCGCGTGACCAACTGCTACGCCCGCTTCGACCTGCACGGCCACGGCCTCACGACCTATTTCGCGGGCGACACGCATTCCCTCGGCGAGCCGGTCTTCGTGCCGCGCCACGCCGGCAGCGCCGAAGGCGACGGCTATCTGATCGGCATCGCGAGCAACCTCGCCGAGATGCGCTCGGAGCTGATCATCGCGGACGCGACGCGCCTCGAGCAGGGCGACCTCGCGCGGGTGATCCTGCCGTTCCGGCTCGGCTCGCAGGTGCACGGCAACTGGCTCGCGGGCGAGCGGCTGGCGTTCACATGATCGGGCGCAACGCTGCGCCGCGATGGGACGAGCGACCATGAGCTCCCTGCATTCGCGCCGCGCATTCCTCGAAGGTGTGGCGGCCGTCGCTGCGACGGGCGCCATGGTGGTGCGGCCCGCGCTCGAGCGCGGCACGGTCGTGACAGGGTCGCGGCCCGCGGTGCGTACGCCGGTCGTCACCTTCCACCTGGATCGGCCGTACCTCGATTTGACCGGCACCTCGGCGCCCTACGTGCCGCCTGCGGGCACCCGCTCGGGCCAGCCGCTCGCGGCGCTGAGCGATGAGGTGTTCTTCAGCCGCTTTCCGTACTGAGGCGATCCGCCCCAGACGCTGACATTCTCCTCACCGCATCGTCAACACGATCTTACCGACGAAGCGACCGGACTGAAGGTACCTGCGAGCCTCCTGATACTGCTCGAGCGAGAAGACCCGATCGACGACCGGGCGCAGGTGATGGCTCGCGATGAAATGATCCATGTGCTCGAAGTCCGCGCGCGAGCCGACGTACACCGCCTGGGCGCGCGCGTCCTTCGCGAGCAGACCGGCGGCCGGGATGACACCATCGTAGCCCGAGAGACCCCCGACGACTGCGAGCGTCCCCGCATCGGCGAGGCACTGCACCGACTGCTCGAGTGTGGCTTTCCCCCCGACATCGACCACCAGATCCGCGCCGTGGGAGTGCGTGAGGTCGAGCACGCGACCGGCCCATCGCGGCGTGCTGCGGTAGTCGATCCCGGCGCTCGCGCCGAGCCCGAGCGCTCGATGCAGCTTCGAGGGGGAGCTGCTCGTCACGATCACGTGGGCGCCCATCGCCGCGGCAAACTGCAGGGCAAAGACCGAAACCCCTCCCGTGCCCTGGACGACCACGACATCGCCGCGGTGCAGCTCTCGACCCGTGGTCACCGCGCTCCAGGCCGTCAGACCGGCGGTCGGCAGCGTCGCGGCCTGCTCGTACGAGAGTCCATCCGGAATGGGCACGACGGCCGTGTCGGGCAGCACGATGTAGTCGCGGAACAGCCCATCGAGGGTCGAGCCGTACATGCCGGCCAGGGCTTTCGAGGAGAACGGACCGTCAGTCCAGTCGGCGAAGTAGGTGTTCGTGACGCGCTCGCCCCGGTGGACGGCGGTCACGCCCGAGCCGACGGCGACGACCTCGCCGGCGGCATCGCTCCCGATCACGTGCCCGGTCTCGTCGTGCCGCGGGTCGGGCGCAAATAGATCGAGATCGTCATGGTTGAGCGCGACGGCGTGGACCCGCACGAGAACCTCATGGGGGCCGACTTCAGGCACCGCCGCGACAATGAGCGCCCATCGGTAACCGGTCGGCGCCCTCTCGAGGACCACCTCGCGGTTCGCGCGCGCGGGGGCCTGCGCCACGGCGGCCGGCGATGCGACAGCCGCGCAGCACGCGCACAGGACCATGACCGTGGGGAGCGCGACTTTCATCCGACCTGCCGAGCGTCCAGGATTCGGCTCGGGCGCGAGTGCAGGGCGAGCCTAGCGCCACGGAGCCGCTGCACGAGATCACTGTAGCAACCGTCGCACTCTGTCGCAACGGCTGGAGGATCCCGTGCAGGGAGAATCGCGGCGCATTGAATCTGCGCAGCTCCCCGGCACGATCGGCGGTCGGAGGACTTGAAGGCCCGCACCGGCGCGGCATAGCATCGCGCGGTCTGAGCGGGAGAGACCACATGGGCATCGACCGTCGCACCTTCATCGCGAGCATCGGGGGCAGCGCCGCATTCGCATTGATGACGCCGAGCGCGAAGGCCGATGCGCTCGAGGCGCACCTGCAGCAGCGCCTCAACGAGGCGTCGGCGCAGCCGCCCGCCGGCAAGTTTCCGACCGTCGCGGAGATCGAGGCGCAGATCGACAAGGCCCCGATCAGAGCGGGCGTCGGCAATCTCTTTGCCGCACGGCGGGGCAACGTGCAGCGGCTCGCCCCCATGCCGGATCAGCCGACGTTGGTCGACTTCTTCAAGCTGCGCTTCATGGCCACCTCGAACCACGTGCTGCAAAGCGCAAACCGCGCCATGCGGAGCGGGATGTCCGAGGAGATCGTGCTCGCGTGCCTGCTGCACGATGTGGTGCAGGAGCTCATCAAGGTCGATCACGGCTGGTGGGGCGCGCAGCTCTTCGCGCCCTACGTGCCTGCGAAGACCGCGTTCGCGATCCGCTACCACCAGGCGCTGCGCTTTTACCCGGACCCCGCGAACGGGTACGAGTATCCCGATATGTACCGCAGGATCTTCGGCGAGGACTACAAGCCCGAGCCCTACATCGAGGCGACCTACCGCATGGTCCGCCGCCACAAGTGGTACCTCGAGCCGCGCATGGTCACGGTGAACGACCTCTATGCGTTCGATCCCAACGTGCACGTCGAGCTCGACCAGTTCCTCGAGGTGATCGGGCGGCATTTCAGGCAGCCGAGGGAAGGGCTCGGGTTCGACGGCAGCGCGGTTGCGCACATGTGGCGGTCGCTCAGCCGCCCCGACGCGCCGCTTTGAGCGCGCGGCAGCCCTGGCGCGCTCGAGGGCTCGGCCCTCAAGGCCCGGGACGGGACTCGCCCTTGAGGCCGCCGGGCCATCCGGTGCCGGTCTTGTAGTCCTGATCGCCCTTGAACACCGCCTCGATGCGCGTGATCCGGCCGTCCTTGAATTTCCACGCCTCCGTGTTGAGCACCTCGTTCGGCCACTGCGTGGCGGGCATCATCTGGTAGGTCCTCCCGTTTGGCATCGTCACGTCCTTGACGGTGCCGCGGCGGCGGAAGTTGAACACTCCGAAGACGATCTGGCGGCGCACGTCCACGATCGGAAACCGCGGATTGTCGTAGCTGTTGATGAATCCGTAGACCTTGGTGTCGAGCTGCCGCGAGCAGCCCATGCCGAGGCTCTCGCGGACGGCGACGATCCACTGATCGCTGTCCGCGACGCTCGGGGGCAGCGGCGGCACCGGAACGGGTGGCTCATCGTGCGGCCCGAGGGCCATGACGCCGCCGTTCTCGAGCCGGATGCACGAGGTGGCGAAGGGCGCGAGCCGCCCACGCTCGAACACGACCGCCCGCAGGTAATCGAGAGCCCCCTGCTCGAGCTCGCGGCGGCTGAGGCGCGTCGCGGCAGGCTCGACCTCGTTCCAGAGCGGCTCGATGGCCGGCATCGTGAGCGCGCTCGGCGCGTTGCGCACGACGACGGTCTCGATCTCCGCGATCCTGCGGCGCGTGATCTTCAGGCGCAGCGCGAGAAAATCCGGGAAGCCGTTCTCGCGGATCGACACGTACGCGGCGACGCCACCCGATGGCGGGTCGTAGAAATCGTGGCGATACGCTCCGAGGCCACCGAAGGTCCTCCACAGCGCATCGCCGAGCGGGAGCTGCACGCCGTTCTCGGTGTAGCGGACCTTGCGGGCGAGAGGCAGGCGCGCGGGGTCGTGAGCCGCGAGCGCCGCGAGATAGCGATCGATGAAGCCTCTGAGGCAGCTCTCGTCGCAGCTCGCTGCTGCGGCTGCCGGGGCCGCAGCCGTGGTCGAGGCCGCAGTCGAGGCCGCTATCGAGGCCGTGCCGAGGAGCGTCGCCGCGAGCATGGTGAGCGTGGCGAGCAGGTGCGATGCGGGGGCTTGATGGCTCGAGCGGATTGCCGGCGGCGGCAATCCGGAGCACAGTTCAGGCGGTCGTGGGGGGGGAAGCAAGCCATGGGGAAGCGAGCGTTGATTGCCTGTGTGTGGAGCCTCGCCGCGGCCGGCGGGTGGGCGCGCGGGGCAGCCGCCGCAGAGTCCTGCGATGACGCCTGCCTGCGGGCCATGCTGGGCGAGTACCTCGCCGCACTCGTCGCGCACGATCCTGCGCGCGCTCGCTTCGCGCCGCAGGTCAAGTTCACCGAGAACAACGTGGTGCTCAGGCTCGGCGATGGCCTCTGGGGCACGGTGAGCGGCATCCGCCACGACGCCGACCTCGTCTTTGCGGATCCGGCCGGCGGGGAGATCGGCTATTACGGGGTGGTCGAGGAGCACGGCAATCCGGCGTATATCGCGCTGCGCCTGAAGGTCGTCGGGCGCAAGATCACCGAGGTCGAGTCGATCGTCTGCCGCAAGGGGGACGGACCGGGTCCGACCAGCCACTTCGGGGAGCTGAAGCACGATCCCTCCTTCTTCGCGACCGCGCCGGCGGCGCAGAGCTCGACGCGCGCGCAGCTGATCGGGCTCGCGAACGGGTACTTCAGCACGCTGCAGCGCAACGACGGCACGCTGCACACGCGGTTCGATCCGACCTGCTCGAGGCTCGAGGACGGCTGGCAGAGCGCCGGCGATCCGCATGCCGAGAATCCCCTCACGAGACTCTCCTGCGGGGCGCAGTTCGAGCTCGGCTACTATCGCTGGGACGACCGCGTGCGCGACCGCGCCTTTCTCGTGATCGACGCGGCGCGCGGCCTCGTGATGGCGCGGATGTTCATCGATCACCGCGGCGTGCTCACCGACTACACGCTCACGAACGGCGAGCACCGCGTCTCGCCGATCAAGGCGCCGCACACCTGGTGCGCGCTCGAGCTGTTCAAGATCCGCCACGGCGCGATCTATCGCATCGAGGCGGTATTCGTCGCGGTTCCGTATCACATGCCCTCGCCCTGGACGCGGCCCGCGCGGCCTTGAGGCGCCGCCGAGGCGCTCACAGCGGCGCCGGGGCAAGCCGCCGGCCGCGAATCAAATCCGCCCCTTTCTCGGCGACCATGATGGTCGGAGCGTTGGTGTTGCCGCCCGGCACGCTCGGCATCACCGAGGCGTCGATGACCCGCAGCCCCGCGATGCCGCGCACCTTGAGCTCGGCATCGACCACCGCACGCTCATCGAGCCCCATGCGGCAGGTCCCGACCGGGTGCTGCGTGATCTCCCCGGTGCGGCGGATGTAGGCCTCGAGGTCGGCATCCGAGACGGTCGCGGGCCCCGGAGCGATCTCGTGGACAACGAGGCTCTTCAACGGCTCGCACGAGTAGATGGCGCGGGCGGCGCGGATGCCGCGAATCATGCGCTCGACGTCGCTTCTCTCGCGGAAGAGATTGA
>JASHTK010000315.1 GCA_030040575.1 Gammaproteobacteria bacterium | reverse complement strand
GCCTGCCTCGAGGGGCGCGGGTACAGCGTGCACTGAGCATCGCCCGGCGCACGGGCCGTGCGCCTGAAGGAGTCATCGACGCCATGAGACGGGTCGCACCGAAACCATCGTTCGCCGCACTGCTGGTGGCGCTCTGCGGGGGGGTCTCGATCGCCCTCGCGCAGGGGCAGGATCATCGCGTCGAGAGCCACCAGGCGCAGCAGCATCGCGCCGAGAACCGCGGAGTCAATCACGCGGAGGCCCGCGGGCACGCGCAGGTCAATGCGCGCGCTCACGATCATGCGTACCCGGCCCGAGGCTTCGTCGCGCATGCGCTGCCGGCCCGTCATTACGACGTGGCGTTCCACGGCGCGCACTATTTCTTTGCCGGAGGCGTGTGGTACGCGCCCCGCGGCGGGCTCTTCGTCGTGGTGGCGCCGCCCTTCGGCGTGTTCGTTCCGCTCCTGCCGCCCTTCTACACGACGATCTGGGTCGGCGGCGTGCCGTACTACTACGCGGACGACGTGTACTACGTCTACCGTGGGCCGGTCGTCGGCTACGAGGTCGTCGTTCCGCCTCCGGGTGTGGAGGCCGAGGCCGCCCCGCCGCCGCCGGGCCCCGAGCTTGCGCCCGCGCCCGAGAGCCACGATCTCATCATCTATCCGAAGAACGGCCAGAGCCCGGACCAGCAGGCGAGGGATCAGTACGAATGCCACACCTGGGCCTCGAGCCAGACCGGCTTCGATCCGACGGCGCCGAATGGAGGTGTGCCGCCTGATGAGACGGCGGGCAAGCACGCGGACTACAACCGCGCGATGGGCGCCTGCCTGGAAGGCCGCGGCTACGTCGTGAGATAGGCTCCGCGGGCTCGCTCGGGTCGCCCGAGGCGCCATGCCGCCGCGCTAGGGCACCGCCCCGCTCTCGCGTAGGATGCGCGGCACGTGCGCTTCCCAACCGAGGGCCATGACGTGCACGCCGCCCGATACGCCCCGCAAGGCGCGGATCAATCCGACGGCGATCTCGATCCCCGCCTGCTCCTCCCGGCCGGCGGCGGCCGCGGCCTGCATTTGCGCGAGGAGCGCATCGGGAACGCGGATTCCGGGCACGTTGGCGTTGAGCCACGCGGCCATCTTGGCTGATTTGAGCGGAATCACCCCGGCGAGCAGCGCCACGTCCCCGAGTCCGGCGGCGGCGATGAACCGCTCGACGACCGAGGCGTCGAACACGGCCTGAGTCTGCAAGAACCGCGCGCCGGCCTCGATCTTGCGCCGCGTGTTGTCCACCTCGCGCGCGAGATCCTCGGTGCCGGGATTCGCGGTTGCGCCGATGAAGAGCCGCGGCGCCCCCTTCAGCTCGTTGCCCGCGAGGTCATGGCCGCCGGCGAGCGCGCGCGCCGCGCCGAGCAGCTCCACGGTGGTCAGGTCGAACACCGGCTTCGCATCCGGATGGTCGCCGTTCTTCGGCGAGTCACCGGTCATGAAGACGAAGTTGCCGATGCCGAGCGCCGCCGCGCCGAGCAGGTCGGCCTGCAGGGCGATGCGATTGCGGTCCCGTGCCGTGACCTGGACGATGGGCTCGATCCCTCGCTCGACGAGCAGCCGGGCGACCGAGCGCGGATCGATCGCCATGCGCGCGCGCGGGGACTCGGTGAGATTCACCGCATCGACGCACGGCTTCAGCAGCTCCGCCTTGGCGAGCAGGTCCGAGAGATCGATCCCCTTCGGGGGCGTGAGCTCCGTCGTCACGGCGAAGCCCCCGGCGCGCAGCTTCTCCTCGAGTCGATTCGTCATGGGGAGGTGCTCTCGCGCGCGCCGTTCGCCGTACAATCCGGGGGGCGCATATTGCCACCGGGATTCCCGCATGGCCACTCTCACTCGCTTTCTCGCGGCGGCCCTCGAGCGCGGGCGGCTGCATCCGAGCGAGGCGCCGCGCCTGCTCGGCGCGGGGCTCGCCTCGCTCATGCGCGCCGCCGAGCAGCTGACGCTCGCCGGGCACGGCTCGACGGTGACCTACTCGCGCAAGGTGTTCATTCCGCTCACCCGGCTGTGTCGCGACGTGTGCCACTACTGCACGTTCGCGCAGAGCCCGCGGGCCCTCGCGAGCGCCTATCTGCCGCTCGAGGAAGCGCTCGAGATCGCGCGCGCCGGCGCGGCGGCCGGTTGCAAGGAAGCGCTCTTCACCCTCGGGGACAAGCCGGAGCTGCGGTACGCGCGCGCTCGCGCAGCCCTCGCGGAGCGCGGCCTCGAGAGCACGCTCGAGTATCTCGGGGTCGCCGCACGCGCGGTGTACGGGGAGACCGGGCTCCTCCCGCACCTCAATCCCGGCGTCATGACGCGCGAGGACCTGCGTCGCCTGCGGCCGGTCGCGGTGTCGATGGGCCTCATGCTCGAGACCGCGGCCGAGCGGCTCTCGGCGCGCGGCGGGCCGCACTTCGGATCGCCGGACAAGGCGCCGGCCGCGCGGCTCGCGACGCTCGAGGCCGCAGGCGAGCTCGCCATCCCGTTCACGACGGGCCTGCTCATCGGCATCGGCGAGACCCGGCACGAGCGCATCGAGGCGCTCCTTGCTCTGCGCGCGCTCAACGAGCGCCACGGGCACCTGCAGGAGATCATCATCCAGAACTTTCGCGCCAAGGCCGGCACGCGCATGGCCGAGGCGCCGGAGCCGGCGCTCGAGGAGCACCTCTGGACGGTCGCCGTGTGCCGTCTGCTCCTCGGCCCGGAGATCTCCGTGCAGGCCCCGCCCAATCTGCAGCCGGGCGCGCTCGAGGCGCTGATCCGGGCGGGGGTCAACGACTGGGGCGGCGTCTCGCCCGTCACGCCCGATCACGTCAATCCGGAGGCGCCGTGGCCGCATCTCGATGCGCTCGCCGCGCAGACACAGGCCGCCGGCCGCACGCTCATCGAGCGCCTCGCAATCGGGCCGCGCTTCGCGTGCGATCCCTCGAGGTGGGTGGATGCCGGCCTGCAATCCGCCGTTCGCGCTCGCACCGACGCGAGCGGGCGCGCGCGCGGGGACGCCTGGCAGGCCGGCACGACGATGCCGATCCCGCC
>JASHTK010000314.1 GCA_030040575.1 Gammaproteobacteria bacterium | reverse complement strand
GCGGCGGGCGCAGCTCGCCGCGCAGAAGCGGCAGCTCGAGGCGCAGAGCGCGGGCGACCGCGCGACACTCGCCGGCGAGCTGCGGGCGGCCTATCTCCTCGGCACCGACGAGCCGCTGAAGCTCCTGCTCAACCAGCAGGACCCGGCACGCGCGGGACGGATGCTCGCCTACTACGGCTACTTCGGGCGCGCCCGCGCGGAGCAGCTCGCCCGCATCGCGGCGGACGTGCGCAGCCTCGATGCGCTCGATGCTGGGCTCGCTACCGAGGCGCAGCGGCTCGCGAGCCTCGAGTCGCAGCAGAGCGAGCAGCTCGGCCGGCTCGAGGACGCGCGCTCGCAGCGCCGCGCGGCGCTCACGCGTCTGCAGGCGGCCTCCCGCACGCGCGAGGAGCGCCTGCAGCGCCTGCAGAGGGAGCAGAGCGGCCTCGAGGCGCTGCTGCGGCGGCTGAGGCGCGCGATGCCCGCGCTTGCCGCCGCCGGCGATGCCTTCTCGAGGCTGCGCGGCACGCTCTCCTGGCCGGTCGCCGGGCGGGTCGCGGCGAGCTTCGGTCAGACGCGGGCGGGCGGCCTCAAATGGGACGGCGTGCTCATCGAGGCCGCGCGCGGCGCGCCGGTCCACGCGGTCTCGGCCGGGCGGGTCGTCTTTGCCGACTGGCTGCCCGGCTTGGGCCTGCTCGTGATCATCGATCACGGCGGCGGCTATTTGAGCCTCTACGGACACAACGAGCGGCTCTACAAGAAAGCCGGCGATCGGGTCGCGGCGGGCGATGCCGTGGCGGTCGCCGGCGACAGCGGCGGCAGCCCCCGGCCGGAGCTTTATTTCGAGATTCGCAAGGGCGACCGGCCGCTCGATCCCCGCCCGTGGTTCAAGAGCCCATCGCCCGGGGGCTAGGGGGCGCCCCGGCCGGCGAAATGCTAACTGGCGCAAGGATCGGGCGGGCGCTTCCTGGAAATATGCCGCCTCCCCGCGCGGTCGCATCGCGGCTCGCGCGCGGATGGGGACTCGCCATGTCGATTCGATCGCGCACACTGATCGCGCTTGCGGTGGGGGTCGTGCTCGGGTTCTGCGGAGCCCTGGCGACGGTCGTCTTCGCCGAGCGCCAGGCCGCTCCGGCGGCAGTACCCGGGGGCGATGCGCTGCCCTGGGAGGACGCCCAGCTCTTCGCCGAGGTCTTCGAGCACATCAAGCGCGACTACGTGGACGAGGAGGACGACCACAAGCTGGTCGAGAACGCGATACGCGGGATGGTGGGCGGCCTCGATCCGCACTCCGCCTTTCTCGACGACGAGCAGTTCGAGGAGATCCGGCTGAGCACGATGGGCTCGTATCCGGGAGTCGGGATCGAGGTGACGGCGGACCGATCGGCCGTGAGGATCCTGCGCGCCATCGAGGGCTCGCCCGCGGCGCGGGCGGGCATCCTGCCCGGCGATCTGATCTCGCGGATCGACGGCGTCGCGGTGGGCGCGGATGCGGCGGACGCGATCGCCCGGCTGCGCGGCGCCGCCGGCACCACGGTGCGGCTCACCGTCCGCCGGCCGGGCACGGGCGAGGTGAAGGTCTACGTGCTGCGCCGCGCCGAGGTCGCGGTGCGCAGCGTCGAGCAGCGGACGCTCGCGCCCGGCTACGGCTACGTGCGCGTGACGAGCTTCACCGAGGCGACGCCCCAGGATCTCGACCGGGCGATCGCGGCGCTGAAGCGGGCCAATCCGGCCGGGCTCAAGGGGCTCGTGCTCGATCTGCGGGACAACCCGGGCGGCGTGCTCGAGTCGGGCGTCGCCGTCGCGGACGACTTTCTCGATCACGGGGTGATCGTGACCGCGGACGGCCGCACTCCCGACGCCCGATTCCGCATGGACGCCACGCGTGGCGACGTCCTCGATGGAGCGCCGATGGTCGTCCTGGTGAACGGCGGCACCGCCTCCGCGGCGGAGATCGTCACCGGCGCGCTGAAGGATCACGGCCGGGCGGAGATCATCGGCCAGCGCACGTACGGCAAGGGGACGGTGCAGACGATCATGCCCCTCTCGCGGGGCGCGCTGAAGCTCACCACGTCCCGCTACTTCACGCCGTCCGGCGCTTCGATCAACGGGCGAGGCATTCTGCCGGATCTGATCGTCGAGGACGCTCCAGCGCCGGCCGATGGGCCATCGTCCGATGGCCCGCCCACTCGGGACGCCGAGGTGGGCATCGCCCTGCGGGCGCTCGAGGAGGGCCCCCCGCGCTCGCGTGACGGCGATCCTGCGGTCGCCATGGCGCCCGCGCCCTGATGCATGGGCTGCTCGCCGCGGCGCTCCACGCGCTCGAAGTCGCGCTGCACATCGACCGCCACCTCGCGGCGCTCACGGCCGAGTACCACACCGCGATCTACGCCATCCTGTTCGTCGTCGTCTTTGCCGAGACCGGACTCGTCGTCACGCCCTTCCTGCCCGGCGACTCGCTGCTCTTTGCGACCGGCGCGCTCGCGGCGGCCGACGCGAGCCGCACGCTCACCGCCCCGCTCGCCTGGGCGCTGCTCGCGGCGGCCGCGGTGCTCGGCAACAGCGTCAACTATGCGGTCGGCCGTCTCGTCGGCCCGCGTGCGTTCAGCGGGCACCGGCACCTGCTGCGCGTCGAGCACCTGCGCCGCACCGAGGAGTTCTTCAGGCGCCATGGCGCGCTGACGATCGTGCTGTCGCGCTTCATGCCCATTCTTCGCACCGTGGTGCCCTTCGTCGCGGGGGTCGGCCGCATGCCCTACGCGCGCTTCCAGGCCCACAACCTCGTGGGCGGCATCGCCTGGACGGCCCTGTTCATCTGGGGCGGCTATCTCTTCGGCAACCTGCCCGCCGTCAAGTCCCACTTCAGCCTCGTCACGCTCGCGATCGTCGCGATCTCGCTCGCGCCGATCGCCTGGACCGGCTGGAGGTCCGCCCGCTCCTCTAGGTCCGGCAGGGGTCCGGCATGACCAGGCCGGCGATGGTCACGCGATTGCGGCCTTCGTGCTTGCTGCGGTAGAGCGCGCCATCGGCCTCGCGCAGCAGCGACTCGGCCGCGCCGGCGATCGAGCCGCCGGGTTCGAGCGCGGCGACCCCGAAGCTCGCCGTGACGACGATGCCGCCGGCGGGTGTCGCGAGCGGTGTCGTCGCGCAGCAGCTGCGGATCTTCTCGGCGGTCCTCGCGGCGCCGGTGAGATCGGTCTCCGGCAGCACGACGACGAACTCCTCCCCGCCGTAGCGGGCGATCCAGTCGCTCGACTGGCGAATCGAGAGCTTCGCGAGATCGACGAAGCCGCGCAGGACGTCATCGCCGATCTGGTGGCCGTGCTGGTCGTTGATGTTCTTGAAGAAGTCGAGATCCGCCATGACGGCGGCGAGTGGACGGGCGTAACGGCGCGCCCGCTCGACCTCGTGGTACAGCTGATCGTTCAGGTAGCGGCGGTTGTAGATGCCGACCAAGGGGTCGGTGATCGAGAGCTGCTGGATCTTGTCCTTCGCCTCGCGCAGCGACTGCTCGAGCCGCACGACGCGCTGCCCCGCCTTCAGCCGGGCGAGCAGCTCCGCCTCGTTCGGCGGCTTGCGGATGTAGTCGTCGGCGCCCGCCTCGAGCCCGGTCACGAGGCTCTCCGTCGAGCCGTGGCCCGTGAGCAGCAGGACGTAGAGGTACCCAGGCAGACGGGGCTGCGCCTCGCGCACGTGCCGGCAGAGGGTCACCCCGTCCATGCCGGGCATGTCCCAGTCCGTCACGATCATCTGAAAGCGGCCGCTCGAGACCTTCTCGAGCGCCTCCTCGCCGTTGCTCGCCGTCTCGACGGTGTAGCCCGCGCGGCGCAGCAGGCGCTGCATGAACAGCAGCTGCGTCGGCTCGTCCTCGACGAGCAGCAACCGCACCGGCGGCGCCGAGCTCATGCGACCTGCGCCTCGATGAAGCCGGCGCATTCGCGGATCGCGGCGACGATCTGCTCGACGAGCTCGCCGAGATCGACCGCGGAGCGCGTCGCCGAGCTGCGCTCGAGCACCGCCGCGAGATCGCCGACGCGCTGCGCGCAGACGCTGCCGCTGCCGCCTTTGAGCTTGTGAGCGAGCGCGCCGAGCAAGGCGCGGTCGTCCACCGCGAGCGCGCGCCGCAGCTCATCGACGATGCGGCCGCTGCTCGCGAGGAAGGTCCGGCAGAGCTCCTGGACGAACTCGTGATCCTCCCCGACGATCGCGCGCAGGCGGGCGAGGTCGATCGCCTGCGCGGCCGGCCGCAGCAGCGGCAGCGCGGTGATCGTCGCGCCCTCGCCTGCCAGGCCGTGCCGGGCGAGGGTCTCCCCGAGCCTCACCGGCTCGAGCGGCTTGGTGAGCAGGCCGTCCATGCCGGCGGCGATGCAGCGCTCGAGCTCGTCGGTCATGGCGCTCGCCGTGAGCGCGATGATCGGCGTGCGGCGGTCGCCGGCCTCGTGGCGGCGGATCTCCCGGGTGGCCGCGAGTCCGTCCATCACCGGCATCTGCACGTCCATCAGGATCAAATCGTAGCGCGTCCGCGCGCAGAACTCGATCGCCCGCTGGCCGTTCTCGGCGACCTCCACCTCGCAGCCGAGCCGCTCGAGGAAGCGGCGCGTGATCTGCTGGTTGACGGAGTTGTCCTCGACGACGAGCACGTGTCCGCGGAAGCGGGCCGGCCCGTGGTCGGCCGCGAGCGAGCCGCGCGTCACCATGCGCGGCAGCGAGGTCGCGGCCGGGATGGCATCGCGCTCGAGCACCCGCTCGACGCAGGCGCGCAGCTCCCGGCCGCGCACCGGCTTCGTGAGGTACCCGGCGAAGCCGAGCTCCTGCAGGCGCTGCACGTTGCCGTGTCGATCGAGCGAGGTGAGCATGATGAACTGCGTGTCGCCGATCTCGGGAATCGCCCGCACGCTCGTCGCGAGCCCGCCGCCGTCGCAGTCGGGCATCTGATCGTCGGCGATCACGACGTCGAAGCGGCTCCCGGCGCGCGCGGACTCGACGAGCTCGCGCAGCGCCTCGGCGGCGCTGCCCGCGGTCGCGACGGTGTATCCGGCGGGCTCGAGCTGCCCGCACAGGACGCGCTGGTTGGTCTTGTTGTCGTCCACGACGAGCACGCGCCGCTCCCGCGGGCTCACGCAGACCGGCGCGGCGACGCTCGCGACGCCATCGACGAGCGGACAGGGCAGCGTAAAGGTGAACGTGGAGCCCTTGCCGAGCTCGCTCGCGACATCGATGCGCCCGCCCATGAGCTCGACGAGGCGCTTGACGATCGACAAGCCGAGCCCGGTCCCCCCGTAAAGTCGCGTGGTGGACGCGTCGGCCTGCACGAACGGCTGGAACAGCCGGCTCAGCACCTCGGCGGACATGCCGGCTCCGGAATCTCGAACCTCGAAGCGCAGCGTCACGCGCCCGGCCTCCGCGCGATCGACGACCGCCTCGACGACGATCTCGCCCTGCTGGGTGAACTTCACGGCGTTGCCGGTGAGATTGGTGAGGATCTGCCGCAGGCGATGCGGATCGCCGAGCACGAGGTCCGGGATGGCGGGATCGACGTTGACGATGAGCTCGAGGCTCTTCGCCGCGGCCTGGATCGCCAGCATCGTGCCCACGTCCTCGACGCATTCGCGCACGTCCATCGCGACCTGCTCGATCTCGAGCTTGTCGGCCTCGATCTTCGAGAAATCGAGAATGTCGTTGAGCACACCCAGGAGCGAGGTCGCGCTCGCGCGAATCGTCTCGGCGAACTCGCGCTGCACCGGCTCGAGGGAGGTGTCGAGCAGCAGCTCCGTCATGCCGAGCACGCCGTTCATCGGCGTGCGGATCTCGTGGCTCATGTTGGCGAGGAACTCGCTCTTCGCCCGATTGGCCGCGGCGGAGGCCTCCTTGGCCGCGACCAGCGCCGCCTCCGCCTCGCGCTGAGTCGTGATGTCCTGGATCGAGCCGGAGAACCGCGTTGGCCTGCCGGCGGCATCGCGCTCGCAGCGGCCGCGCGCGCGGAACCAGCGCCACTCGCCGGACCGCGTGGCAAGCCGGTAGACCACCTCGTGCGGCACGTCCTCCTCGAAGTGCCGCCGCATCGCCTGCACGACCCGCTCGCGGTCCTCGGCGGTCATCCGCTCGGTGAGCACGCGCGGCATCGGCTCGTCCGCCGCGTAGCCGAGCATCTCGCGCACGCGGGGCGAGTACCACCACCGGTCCTCGGCGACCAGATAGTCGAACAGGCCGTCGGAGCTGCCGCGGATCGCGCGCCCGAGCCGCTCCTCCGCCTCGATGCGCGCGGCCTCGGCGATCTTCCTCGGCGTGATGTCCTGCGTCGAGCCGGAGAGGGTGAGCGGCCGTCCCGCGCCGTCCCGCTCCACCTTGCCGCGCAGCCTGAACCAACGGTACTCGCCGCTCGCGATGCGCATGCGCGCCTCGACGTCGTACGGTGCGCCTCGCGCGAGGTGCCCCTGCGTCACCTCGACGATGCGCGGCAAGTCATCCGGATGGATGAGCGCGACCATGCTCTCGCGGGTGGTCGTCAGCTCGCGCACGGGCTGCCCGAGGAGCTCGCCGTAGCGCGGCGAGATCCACATCGTGTCGCTCGCGATGTCCCACTCCCACAGTCCGTCCTGCGTGCCGTGGATCGCCCGCTCGAGACGCCCGCGCACCCGCCGCAGCTCCTCCTGCGCCTCGCGCTCCTCGTGGATGTCGATGAGCGAGCCGGCGAAGCTCGTGAGCCGCCCGAGGTCGTCACGCTCGACGGCGCCGCGCGCCCGGAACCAGCGCCACGCGCCGCCGGCTCGCATCCGCACCTGCACGTCGTAGGGCGCACCGTCGGTGATGTGCTGCTGGAACGCCGCCGCGAGCCGCGGCTGGTCCTCGGGATGGGCCCGGGCGCGAAACTCGCTCGCCGGGATGCGCGAGTCGCGCGGCGGCAAGCCGAGCAGCTCCTCGTGGGTCGCCGAGCACCACACGGTCTCCGTGCCGAAGTCGTAGTCCCAGTGCCCCTCGGAGCTCGAGCGCGACGCCCGCGCGAAGCGCACCTGGATCTCGTGCTGATCCGTCACGTCCTGGAACGCTCCGGACAGTCGGGTCGTCACCCCGTTCGTGCGCTCGGCAACGCCGATCGCGCGCAGCCAGCGTCTCTGTCCGGTCGCCGTGATGAGCGGCACGGTGTGGTCGAAGGACGCGCCGTGCTCGATCGCATCCCGCAGCGCCTTCTCGACGAGCGGGCGCGCCTCAGGCGCGTAGAAGTCGAACGTGCTCGCGAGCTCGAGCGGCGTCGAGGGATCGACCTCGTGGATGCGGTAGACCTCCTGCGACCAGATGGGCGTCATGGTCGCCAGATCGATCTCCCAGCCGCCGATCCGCGCCATCGTGGCGACGGTGTCGAGCAGCCGCTGTCCCCTGCGCAGCTGCGCCTCCGCCGCCTCGGTGCGCGCGAGCGCGGCCTTCAGAGCCGCATTGGTCTCGAGCGCGCGCGCCGCCTCGCTCTGGGCGCGCGTCTGCGCGAGCGTCGTGCGCTTCTGCCACACGCTGAGCGATGCGACCGTCCAGATCGCGAAGACCGCGAGGCCGCGGTCGGCGACGATCGCCCACGAGTGCACGCCGTGCGCCAGGGCGATCCGCGCGAGGGTGAGGACCGTGCACAGGGCCGCCGCACCCCACGTGTAGCCGGCGCGCGAGCTCCACAGGCTCGCCAGAACGACCGCGATGTAGCCGACTCCGGCTCCCGAGCCGAGCGGCACCCCTGCGTCCACCAGGAAGATGGCGAGCGAGAGCCCGACGAGCCACATCGGCCGCACGCGGACCTCGGGACCGAAGTCGGGCGCGCGCTCCGACACAGTTTTCGTGGGGTTCCACATCGGTCAGGATTTCAAGGGGGCGTTCGCACCGCAAGTCCACCGGATGCTCAAGGCAGGAGCTGGCCCCGCCAACGCCCCGGGGCATAGTGCGGAAGATGCCGCGAGGCGTCCGAGCGATACGTCACATTGATTGCGTGGCAGAATCCTGGGGTATGACTGACCGCACACGCGGCTACGCGCATCGGATCGACGTGTCGGCACCCCTGTCGTTGGTTTGGGTTTCCCTCACGACGTCCTCGGCGCTCGAGGCCTGGTGCTCGGCGGGCGCGCGGATCGACGCTCGCGAGGGAGGCTCGTTCCGGGCGAGTGTGGATCGCGTCACGGAATTCGAGGCGCACATCGACGTTTACAGTCCGCAGCGCCGGTTGCGTCTCATCTACCTTCCCTGCACCGCGCTGCCGCCGACCGACGACACGCTCGTCGATGACTTCGTGCTCGAGGCCGCCGGGCCGGAGACGATCGTGCGCCTGCTCGGCTCGGGCATTCCGAGCGGCGCGGAATGGGATGCGATCTATCTGCGCCTGCGCACGGGCTGGGAGCGCGCGATGGCGCGTCTCAAGGTGCACGCCGAGCGCGCGGCGGCGCGCGGCGCCGCGCGATGACCGGCACTGCGCCGCGCGCGCTCGGCGGACCGCTCAGAGCAGTCCGCGCTCGGCGAAGGAGATGCAGGCGCCGTCGCCCACGACCAAGTGGTCGAGAACCCGCACGTCCACGAGCGCGAGCGAGTCCCGCAGCCGCTGGGTGATCAGCTCGTCGGCGGCGCTCGGCTCCGCGACGCCCGAGGGATGATTGTGGGCGAAGATGAGCGCCGCGGAGTTGTGGGCGAGCGCCTCGCGCACCACCTCGCGCGGATGGACGCTCGCTCCGTCCACCGTGCCGCGGAACAGCTCCTCGAAGGCGATGAGCCGGTGGCGGCTGTCGAGGTGCAGGCAGCAGAAGACCTCGTAGGGCCGGTCGCGCAGCTGCGCCAGCAGGAACTCCCGGGTCGCCTCCGGGCTCTGCAGCAGCGGCCCCGAGCGCAGCCGCTCGAGGTGATGGCGCCGGGCGAGCTCGAGCGCCGCGCGGAGCTGCGCATAGCGGGCGGGCCCGAGCCCGAGCTCGCGCAAGCACTCCCTGCGCTCCGCCTGGAGCAGCTCGCGCAGCGAGCCGAAGCGCGCGAGGAGCTTGCGCGCCACGTCGACGGCGGAGCTGCCCCGCACGCCGGACCCGAGCAGGATCGCGACGAGCTCGGCGTCGGACAGCGCCTGCGAGCCGCGCTCGAGCAGCCTCTCGCGCGGCCGCTCCCTCTTCGGCCATTCACGGATCGCCATCGGTGAGCCTCGGGCCCGCCCGCCTGCGAGCGGGCGAGAGATTCTCGCGGCCGCGCGGCGCCGCCGCCATGCGCTAACGGCCCCGAATCGTGCGATTATGCGCCGCACGGCCGAGCGATCCGCTCGGCGGCCGCGGGAACCGCATGCGACCCGGATGAAGATCTATTCGTGGAACGTGAACGGCATTCGCGCCGTCGTGAAGAAGGGGGAGTTCCAGCGCTTCATCGCGGCGCATCGTCCGGACATCCTGTGCCTGCAGGAGACGAAGGCCGAGCGCGGCCAGATCGAGATCGATCTGCCCGGCTATCACGAGTACTGGAACTCCGCCGCGCGCAAGGGGTACTCGGGGACCGCGATCTTCTCGAAGGCCGAGCCGATCGGCGTCGTCAACGGCTTCCCGAAGGATTTCGCGCGGCGCTTCAAATTCGCGGACGAGCTCGAGCGCGACAGCAGCGAGGAGGGACGGGTCATCACGGCGGAATTCCCGAAGCTCAACGTCGTGACGGTCTACACGCCGAACGCCAAGGAGGACTTGAGCCGCCTCGCGCTGCGGCACGAGCACTGGGACCCGGCGTTCCTCGCCTACTGCCGGCAGCTCGAGGCGGTGAAGCCGGTCGTCTTCTGCGGGGACCTCAACGTCGCGCACACGGAGCTCGATCTCGCCAACCCCGGGCCGAACCGCGGCAAGAAGGGCTTCACGGACGAGGAGCGCGAGGGATTCCAGCACCTGATCGACGCCGGCTTCGTGGACACGCTGCGCCTCTACAAGCAGGGCAAGGGCCACTACACCTGGTGGAGCCACTTTGCGAACTCCCGCGCGCGCAACATCGGGTGGAGAATCGACTACATCCTCGTCTCGCCGCGGCTGCGCGGCGCCGTCCAGGCGGCGGACATTCACCCCGAGGTGATGGGAAGCGACCACTGCCCGGTGAGCGTCACGCTCGCGGACTGACGGGGCGCGCGTGCCAGAGGAATCCAAGCGCCGAGCGCTCGAGCACCTGATCGCCGGCAACCGGCGCTGGGCCGAGGGCACCGTGCGGGAGGACCCGGCGTTCTTCCAGCGGCTCGTCGAGCAGCAGGCGCCGAAGTACCTGTGGATCGGCTGCGCCGACAGCCGCGTGCCGGCGAACGAGATCGTCGGGCTCAGGCCGGGCGAGCTGTTCGTCCATCGCAACGTCGCGAACCTCGTCGTTCACACGGATCTCAACTGCCTCTCGGTGCTGCAGTACGCCCTCGATGTCCTGCGTGTGGAGCACGTCATCGTGTGCGGGCACTACGGCTGCGGCGGTATCGCGGCGGCGGACCGCGCCGCGCCGCTCGGGCTCATCGACAACTGGCTGCGCCACATCCAGGACGTGGCCGAGCGGCGCCGCGCCCTGCTCGCGCGCGAACCGGATCCGGCCCGCCGCGCCGACCGGCTCTGCGAGCTCAACGTGCTCGAGCAGGCGCACAACGTCTGCCGCACCACCATCGCGCAGGACGCCTGGAGCCGGGGCCAGCCGCTCTCCGTGCATGCGTGGATCTATCGGCTCACCGACGGGCTCGTGCAGGACCTCGACTTCACGGCCTCGGCCGCAGCGCAGTCCGCCTCCGAGCTCACGAGCGCGATCGAGCGCATCGAGGCGCGGACCCGGCGCGGCTGACGGCGCCTCCCCGAGACGCCGCTCGGGCGCGGTTCAGGAGCGCGGCGCCGCAGGATCGGTGAGCGCCGCCTCGAGCGCCGAGGTGAGCGGCTTCAGGAAGAACGACTCGGCCGGCATCACTCGCGTGCGCACACCTCGCGCCTGGAGCGCGGCGGCGACGACCGGGCCCACCGCCGCCACCATCGTCCGGCCGAGCGCGCGCTGCACGAGCTCCTCGGGCCCGCAGGCGAACAGACGGTCGACTTGCGAGGCGCTCGTGAACGCGATCGCATCGACGGTGCCGGATGCCATCCGATCGAGCAGCGCGCGGACCGCGCCATCGTCGGCGGCGTCCGCGTACACGTACGGCGCGACCGTCGAGACGACCGCTCCCGCGGCCTGCAGAAACGTGACGAGCGGGAGGTTGGGCTCGGTGCCGTACAGCTGCACGCCGACGCGGCGACCGCGCAGCTCCACGCTGCTCAAGGTCCGGATGACACCTTCGGTCGTCGGCGCGGCGGCGGGCAGATCGGCGCTGAGCCCGAGCTCCTTGAGGGCGCGGGCCGGCTTCGGGCCGCGCGTGATCTTGCGCACCCGCGCGAGCTGCGCGAGGAAGGGCTTCTCGAGGGCCGGCTCGTGGCGCCTCGCGCAGGCAATCAGCCGGCGCAGGCCCTCTCCGGTGAGCAGGATGAGATCGTCGCAGCCTCCCGCGGCGAACCACCGCATCCACGCGAGCACCGTCGGGGGATGCGGCGCATCGCGAATGGCGACGAGCGGGCAGCGCAGGACCGTCGCGCCGCGGCGCTCGAGAAGGCCTGCAAAGACGTCAAGCTCGCGGGTCTCCGGCACTGCGATCGTGCGTCCGACGAGGGCCGAAGTGTCCACGCGGGCAGCTTAGTCCTCGGGGAGCAGCCGCGCACTCACGGCGGCGCGCCGGTTGCGGCGCGCGGTGCAGCTCACCGAGCCCGTGAAAAAACGCCGCCAACCGAATGCACCTGCGGCGTGCGTTCGAGTTGGCGGCGCTGCCCGTGCAGATCCGCTCTCCGATCTGCCTCGTGCCGTGTACACGGCCATCGGCAGGAGAGCTCGCTGCAACCTCCGTGCCACGACGGGCGCGGCGAGCAGGGAAGGCTTGCCGTCCAAACACTTAAGCTGCGGCGGGCTCGAGCGGCGCTCATGCAGCCTCGGTGCCGGCGACTCGAAGCGGAGCATCCCGCCCCGGCGCGTGCACGGAGTTCGTGCGAGCGGCCGCCGCACGGTCCGCGAGACCGGAGAGAGCCGCTCGAGCGCGGCTCGATTCGGACCCGCGCGAGGGTTGCTCCGATGTGGTTGCACAATCATCGTGCAACGCCGCTCACGGCTGTGCCAACCCGGATCAACCCCGCCGCGGCCCTCGCGGCGCCACACGGTCCGTGCACGCGTAAGTCATTGTCCAGGCGAGCGGTGAGCCGGTATCGCCCGGGTGGCATAGGTGTTGCATCGGCGGTGCTCGAGCAGACAAGTCCGTCCCCTCGGGCTTGGCTGCGCGAAGCGGGTCACGGCTGGACCCGCACGGCAGCGCCGCCGATCTCGTGCCGCGAGCCCCCCCGCGAACACGGAATCGAGCGGCGCTTTTTTTTCTCGAGGCAAGCGCACGGCGCTCGACCGCTGCGGCCGCCCGCGGGGCGGCTGCCTAGCTCTTCTTCTGCGCCTCCGCCTCGCGCCGCACCTTCAGGCAGATCCGGGCGAAGAGCAGGCCGAGCTCGTAGAGCGCGTACATCGGCACCGCCATGATGATCATGGAGATCGAGTCGGGAGGCGTCAGCGCCGCCGCGACGACGAAGATCGCGATGAGCACGTAGCCGCGGTTCGACTTGAGCTTCTCGAGGCTGACGAGACCCGTGATGACGAGCAGCACGACGGCGATCGGCGCCTCGAATGCGACGCCGAAGGCGAGGAAGATCCGCATCACGAAGCTCAGGTAGCTCGTGATGTCCGTCATCATCTCGACGCCGGGCGGCGTCGTGCGGGCCATGAACTGGAAGACGACGGGAAACACGGCGAAGTAGGCGAAGGCGATCCCGCAATAGAACAGCACGACGGAGGAGACGGTGAGCGGAAGCGCGAAGCGCTTCTCGTGCCGGTACAGGCCCGGCGCGACGAACGCCCACACCTGGTAGAGCACGTAGGGCATCGCGATGAAGATCGCCACGTAGAGGGAGAGCTTGAAGGGCGTCATGAAGGGCGCGAGCACGTCCGTCGCGATGAGGTGGGAGTTCTTCGGGAGCCTGCGCTCGATGGGCAGCGCGATGAGCGTGAACAGCTGGTTCGACTTGTACGCGCACGGAATGAAGCAGACGAGCACCGCGATCATCGCCTTCATGAGCCGGTTGCGCAGCTCGAGCAGGTGCGAGATGAGCGTGCCTTCGGGCAGCTTCTCCTCGGGATCGTCGCTCATGCGGTGTCAGCGGCCCGCGTCCGGCCGGCGAGTGGCAGGGTCGGCAGGGACGGTGGCGGCCGCGGGGGCGCGCGGGTGCGGCACGTCGAGCTCAAGGGGCAGCTGCGCCTCCGAGCTTCCGGGGCCGGGCGCAGGTGCGGCGTTCGGGTCGCCGTAGGGCGCCAAAGTCCCCTCGGCGGTGTCGCCCGGCTGCCAGCCCGTGCCGGGCGGTCGGAACACCAGCGGATCCCCCTCGGGAGTCTCCGCGTCGCCCGCAGGCGGCGCTTCGGGCGTCACGGAAGCGGGTGGGGTCGGCTTGAGGGTCGGCTCACGACTCGCATGGGTGTCGAGCGCGCTCTCGACGCTGTGGACTTCTTGCTCGAGCTGCTCCCGGAACTGGCGCGCCATGGCCCGCGCGCGGCCCACCCACCGGCCGATCTGGGCCGCGGCGTGCGGCAGCTTCTTCGGCCCGAGCACGACGAGGGCGATGCCGAAGATGATGACGATCTCGGGAAAATCGAAGAACATCCGGGTGTGGTCGATGCCTGCGGCGTTGAGGTGCCGAGCACCGGCCGCTTGCGAGCCGCCGTCAGGCGCGGTCCCGATCGGTCCGCGGCGGCGGCGCGGCTTCCGGGAACTCGGCGTCCGGGCGATCGGAGCGCACCGGCCCGGAGCGCTGCTCGGCCGGACCCTCGGCGAGCGCCTTCCTGAATCCCCTGACGGCGGCGCCGAGCTCCGCGCCGATCGAGCGCAGCTTCTGAGTGCCGCAGAGGAGCAGGACGACGGCGAGGATCACCAAGAGGTCGCGCATCGCGATTTTCCCGGGGGTGAGACTTCCCGCTCGCGCGGGGCCAGGAACAAATCATAGGACAAAACCGTCCCCGGGGGCGCGGGAGATTGGCTCGCGGCGGGTGCCCGATCGGACCGGCCTTCTGCGAAGCTTTTCAGGTGCTTGCGGACGCCTCGAGCCAGAAGGTGACCGGGCCGTCGTTGAGGAGGAGCACTCGCATGTGCGCGCCGAACTCTCCCGCCGCAACGGGCGCGTGCCGGGCTCGGGCCCGCTCGAGGAGATGGCCGAACAGAGCGCGCGCCTCCTCGGGCGGCGCGGCGGTGGTGAACCCGGGGCGGGTCCCGGTGCGCGTGTCCGCCGCGAGCGTGAACTGCGGGACGAGCAGCAGCCCGCCGCGCACGTCCGCGAGGTGGCGATTCATGCGCCCCTCGGCGTCCGCGAACAGGCGGTAGGTGAGGATGCGCTCGAGCAAGCGCTCGGCCGAGGCGGGCTGATCGCCGCGGCGGACGCCGATGAAGGCGAGCACGCCGTGCTCGATGGCGGCGACGGTGCCGCCCTCGACATCGACCTGCGCGCGCAGCACGCGCTGCAGGAGGGCGATCATCCGCGCGACCACGCTGCGATCGGCCGCGGAGCGCGCCCGCCCGAAGCCGCGGCGGGTGGCAAAAAGCAGCGCAAATCCTTAAGATTCGGGGCCATTTTTTTCGTTGCTCGAGGACCGTATGGCGTCGTGGGTTCGCTGGGGTGCCATTTCAGCCGCGCTCGCTTGCGGAGCGCTCGCGCACGCGGCGCTCGCTCAAAGTCCGTCGCTCAACGGCGATCCGGTCCGGGGAAAGGTCCTGTCGCAGACCTGTCTCGGCTGTCACGGCATCGCCGGCTATCGTAACGCGTACCCGAACTACGAAGTGCCGAAACTCTGGGGCCAGTCCCCCGAGTACATCGTGGCCGCACTCGAGGAGTACAAGAGCGGCGTCGAGCGCACCCACGTCACGATGCACGCTCAGGCCTCCGAGCTCTCCGAGCGGGACATGGCGGACATCGCCGCGTACTTCGGGGCCGATCCGCTGCACCGGCAGACGACTCCCGCGAGCACTGCACCGGCCGCGGCAGCCGTCTGCGTGGCGTGCCACGGCGCCGACGGCGTCGGCGTCGTGCCGCAATATCCGTCCCTCGCGGGCCAGCACCCGGACTACCTCATCCAGGCGCTGCGCGAGTACAAGGACGGTGACCGCAAGAACGCGGTGATGGTCGGAATGTCGACGCCCGTGACCGAGGAGAGCATGCGGGTCATCGCGGAGTACTACGCGGGCCTGCGTCCTTCCCTGAAAACCGTGCCGCGCCGGTTGTCGCTGCTGTCCGCCGGCCGCTGAGGGCCCCGTGCGGCCCGCGCTCAGCCCCGCGGCGCACGGCTACTGCGCGAGGCTCTGCAGAAACGTCGCGGCGACGCGGTAGTAGGCGTCGCGGTCGGACTTGCGGCCGAAATCGTGGCCTTCGTCCTTCACGGCGAGGTACCACACGTCGTCGCCGCGCGAGCGCAGCGTCGCGACGAGCTGCTCCGACTGCGTCGGGGGAACGCGGGGGTCGTTCAGCCCCTGAACGACGAGCAGCGGCCGGCGGATCCAGCGCGTCCGCCCGAGCGGCGAGAGAGCGTCGAGGAACTCGCGAGTCTCGAGGGCGCGCTCGTCTCCGTACTGCGCGCGCAGCCCGTCGCGGCGATACGGAGCCGTCTCCTCGAGGAACGAGGCGAAGTCCGTGATCCCCGCAAAGTCGATTCCGCCGCGCAGCCGATCGTTGTAATCGGCGAGTGCGGCGAGCGCGAGATAGCCGCCGTAGGATCGACCCATCACCGCGACGTGCCGGCTGTCGAGATCGTGCTGCAGATCGATCCAGACGAGGAGCGAGCCGATGTCCCGCACGGCATCGCCGCGCAGCTTGCCGTCGTCGAGCCCCAAGAAGGTCTTGCCGTAGCCGGAGGAGCCGCGCACGTCCGGCGCCACGACGGCGTAGCCGAGCTCGTTCACCACGAGCTGAATGAACGGGTCGAAGGTGGGCCGGAACTGCGCCGCCTCGCCGCCGTGGATGTCGATGAGGACCGGATGGGGTCCCGGAGTGCGGGGAAGGTACAGGTACGCGGAGAGCGTGCGCCGGCGGACGCCGACGCGATCCCACGTCGGAAAGTGGATCAGCTCGGCCGGAACGAAGGCGCTCTCGCTCATCGGACCGGGCTCGCTGTGCGTCCAGCGCACGAGCTGGTTGCGCTCGGCGTCGAAGACGTAGACGTCGCGCGGTGACTCGGGACTCTCCGCCGTGAGCGCGAGGCGGCGGCCGGTCCGATCGAACTGCAGCGTGCTGATGACGCCCTGCGGCAGGCCGGGCGGCGACATCTCGAGCTCGTACCGGGTATCGAGCACCGTGAGCCGGCTCAAGCCGTCCTCATCGACGACGTACGCGACGTAGCGCCCGTCGGCGCTCGCATCGAAGGCGGTGACATCCCAGGGAATGCTCGAGGTGAGGTCGCGCGTCTGGTGCGTGACCGGATCGAGGTAGCGGAGCTCCGCGAACTCACCGCCCTGGTCCGACACGAGATAGATCCCGCGGCCGTCGGGCGCGAAGCGCGCCGAGCGGATGCCGGCCTTCGGACCGCCGGGGTCCACCGGCGTGATGCCGCCCGTCGCCACATCGGCGAGATACAGGTGGCAGTCCTCGAGCGAGAGCGATTGCTCGACGAGCAAGGTCTTGCCGTCGATGGACCAATCGAGCGGCACCCACGTGCCGGGCTGCCCGGCGACGACGAGATGCGGTCCGCCCCCGGGGACGTCGAGATCATCGACGTAGATGTCGTCGCTCGCGGCATTCCGCTCGCTGCCGTAGAACGCGAGATGCCGCCCGTCCTTCGACCAGACCAACGCGCCGTGGCGCGCCTGCCCGCTCGTGAGCGGCCGGATGCTCCGGTCCGCGAGGCGGTAGGAGTACACCTGGGCGTTCTCATCGCCGTCGTGATCCATGAGAAAGGCAAAGCCCGCGCCCGCCACTTGCGGCGCGGCGGCCGCCGTCACGGGATCGGAGAGATAGGTGAGCTGCTCGCGGAGGCCGAGGGGCGCGGCCACTCGATGAATCTGCTCGGTGTCCGCGAAGCGTGTGCCGATGAGCATGGCGCCATCGGGCAGCCAGGCGAGGAAGGTCGCCGCGCGAGTCTCCGTGTACGGGGCGATTCGCTCGGCGAGCCGCGAATCGACCGGGCTTGCGCCCTCGAGGATCACCTCGCCGCGCTCCTCCCGCAGCGGGACTCGCGAGAGCGGTTGCGCGGCGGCGCCGGGTGGCGCGCAGGCGAGCGACAGCCACGCGGCGGCGAGGAGCCGCGCGCCCGGGAGGAATCGGCTCATGAGGGACTTGTGGTGCAACAACGGTATCGTTCTCTTACTATGACGGGTCGAATGCTGCAAGCGACTCTCACTCGCCATCCGCACGGCATCACCGCGGTGGACACGGATTACATCCGCCCCGGTCTCGCGGCGGCGCACCTGATCGAGCACGGCGGCCGCGCGGCGTTCGTCGACGTGGGAACCAATCATTCGGTGCCGCGCCTGCTCGCGGCGCTCGAGATGCTCGGCGTCGCCCGCAGCGCGGTCGACCTGGTGCTCCTCACCCACGTGCACCTGGATCACGCGGGAGGCGCCGGCGCGCTGCTGCGCGAGCTGCCGAGCGCGCGCGCCATCGTCCACCCCCGCGGCGCCCCGCACCTCGCCGATCCGACGAGGCTCATCGCGGCATCGACGGCCGTGTACGGCGCGACGCTCTACCGCGAGCTCTACGGCGATCTCGTGCCGATCCCACCCGAGCGCATGAGTCTCATGAAGGACGGGCAGCGCGTCGATTTCGCGGGGCGCGAGCTCCTGCTGATCGACACGCCGGGGCACGCGATGCACCACTATTGCATCGTCGATGCGATGTACGCGAACGTGTTCACGGGCGATACGCTCGGGCTGTCGTACCGCGAGCTCGACACCGCCGCCGGAGCGTTCGTCGTGCCGACGACGACCCCCACCCAGTTCGATCCGGAGCAGCTCATCGCCTCGATCGACCGGCTGCTCGGCTACGCGCCGCAGGCCGCCTATCTGATGCACTACAGCCGCGTCACGGGGCTCCCGAGGATCGCCGCCTCCTTGAAGACCCAGATCCGCGAGCTCGCCGCCCTCGCCCGCCGTCACGCCGGGGCCGCAAACCGGGGAGCGGCCATTCGGTCCGAGATGCGCGCGAGGTGGCTCGAGCTCGCGCGGCTCCACGGCATCACCCTGCCGGAGCCGCGCATCGATGAGATCCTCGGCAAGGACCTCGACCTCAATGCGCAGGGTCTCGTCGCCTGGCTCGCCCGCACCGCGGGACGCTGAGCGGTCGGATCGAGTCCTCCGGCCGAGGCGGAGCGGCGGAGCGGCGGGCCGGCGGAGCGGCGTCGCTCGCCCTGCTCGCCGCGCTCGCCGCCGCGAGGGCGTTGCGGTTAGAATTGAGGCTCTCCAGCGGGTTTTGCTCATGCCCTCACCACCGTCCGCCGGGGCGCGGTTGCGCGCAGCGCTCGAGATGGAGCGTCCCCTGCAAATCGTCGGGGTCGTCAACGCCTACGCTGCGCTCCTCGCGCGCTCGGCCGGGTTCAAGGCCCTCTACGTCTCGGGCGCCGGCGTCGCGAACGCCTCCTTCGGCATGCCGGACCTCGGCATCACCACGCTCGGCGACGTGTGCGAGGACGTGCGGCGCATCACCGGCGCGGCGGACCTGCCGCTGCTCGTCGATGCGGATACGGGCTTCGGGGGCGCGTTCAACATCGCGCGCACGGTCAAGGAGCTCGCGCGCGCCGGCGCGGCCGGGCTGCACCTCGAGGATCAGGTGCAGGCGAAGCGCTGCGGCCACCGGCCGGGCAAGGCGCTCGTGCCCCCCGCGGAGATGATCGACCGGATCAAGGCCGCGGTGGATGCCCGCGGGGACTCGGAGCTCGTCGTCATGGCGCGCACCGACGCCCACGCCGTCGAGGGTCAGCAAGCCGCTCTCGAGCGCGCGCGGGCCTATGTCGAGGCGGGCGCCGACATGATCTTCGCCGAGGCGCTGACGAGCCTCGAGGAGTACCGGCAGTTCACGGCGAGCGCCGGCGTGCCGGTGCTCGCGAACCTCACCGAATTCGGCAAGACGCCCCTCTTCACCACCGCCGAGCTCGCGAGCGCCGGCGTGCGGCTCGTCCTGTATCCGCTCTCCGCGTTCCGCGCCATGAGCCGGGCGGCGCTCGCCGTCTACGAGGCGATTCGCCGCGAGGGAACTCAGCAGAGCGTCGTGCCTCTGATGCAGACACGCGAGGAGCTCTACCGGGTGCTCGGCTATCACGCCTACGAGGAGCAGCTCGATCGACTCTTCGGCCGCGAAACCGATCAGGGGTGATCCGCATGAGTGAGCCCGCGCCCGGCGCCTTCAAGCCCAAGAAATCCGTCGCGCTCTCGGGCGTGCCGGCCGGCAACACCGCTCTGTGCTCCGTCGGGCGGACGGGCAACGACCTGCACTACCGCGGCTACGACATCCTGGAGGTGGCGCAAGCCGCGCAGTTCGAGGAGATCGCCTACCTGCTCATCCACGGGGAGCTGCCGGACGCCGCGGCGCTCGCGGCGTATCAGGCGAAGCTCAGAGCCCTGCGAGGCCTGCCGGCCGTCGTGCGCGAGGTCCTCGAGCGCTTACCGCCCGCGACGCATCCGATGGACGTGCTGCGCACCGCGGTCTCGACGCTCGGTTGCCTGCTGCCGGAGCGAGAGGATCACGCGCCCGGCGGCGCGCGCGAGATCGCCGATCGGCTGATCGCCTCGCTCGGCTCGATGCTCGGGTACTGGTACCACTACAGCCACTCGGGGCAGCGCATCTTCGTCGAGACGGAGGACGACTCGATCGGCGGCCACTTCCTGCACCTGCTCCACCGGCGTCCGCCGCCCGCCTCGTGGGTGCGCGCCATGCACACCTCGCTCATCCTCTATGCGGAGCACGAGCTCAACGCGTCCACCTTCGCCGCGCGCGTGATCGCCGGCACGGGCGCCGATCTGTACTCCGCGATCGTCGGGGCCATCGGGGCGCTGCGCGGACCGAAGCACGGCGGAGCGAACGAGGTCGCGCTCGAGATCCAGAGCCGCTACGGCAGCCCCGATGAGGCCGAGGCCGACATCCGCGCGCGTCTTGCGGCGCGCGAAGTCGTCATCGGCTTCGGCCACCCGGTCTACACGATCTCCGATCCGCGCAACCAGGTGATCAAGGAGGTCGCCGGCCGTCTCGCGCGCGAGGCGGGCGATACGCGGCGCTTCGCCATCGCGGAGCGCATCGAGTCCGTCATGGCCGATGCGAAGCGGATGTTCGCGAACCTCGATTGGTACTCGGCCGTGTCCTATCGGCTGATGGGGGTGCCGACGGCGATGTTCACGCCTCTGTTCGTCATCGCGCGGACGACCGGATGGGCGGCGCACGTGATCGAGCAGCGCGCCGACGGCAAGATCATCCGCCCCGCCGCGAACTACGTCGGGCCGGAGCCGCGCAGGTTCGTGCCGCTCGGGGAGCGCTGAGGGCGCGAGCGGTCCCCTCGAGGCGACCCGATCATGTCCGGGCCAGATCACCCCTCCTCCGATCCCCGATCGGCCGTGCGCCCCGATCCGGACGCCTTGCTCGTCGCCATCGCGGAGTACGCCCGCGAGTTCACCGTGCGCAGCGCGCTCGCGTACGAGACGGCGCGCTACGGGCTCATGGACTCCCTCGCCTGCGCCTTCCGCGCGCTCGAGTATCCCGCGTGCACCAAGCTCCTCGGCCCGGTCGTGCCCGGCGCGGTGATGCCCGGGGGCGCGCGCGTGCCCGGCACCTCCTACGAGCTCGATCCGGTGCAGGCCGCCTTCAACATCGGCGCGCTGATCCGCTGGCTCGACTTCAACGACACCTGGCTCGCGGCGGAGTGGGGCCATCCCTCCGACAACCTGGGCGCCGTGCTCGCCCTCGCCGACTACCTCTCCCGCAAGGCCCGGATGGAAGGCCGCGGGCCGCTCACGGTGCGCGAGGTGCTCACCGCGATGATCAAGGCGCACGAGATCCAGGGGGTGCTCGCGCTCGCGAACAGCTTCAACCGCCGCGGCCTCGACCACGTGATCCTGGTGCGCGTCGCCTCGACCGCCGTCGCGACCGTCATGCTCGGCGGCACGCGCGAGCAGGTGATGAGCGCCGTCTCGAACGCATGGCTCGACGGCGGCGCGCTGCGCACCTATCGCCACGCGCCGAACACGGGCTCGCGCAAGAGCTGGGCGGCCGCGGACGCGACGAGCCGCGGCGTGCGCCACGCGCTCATGGCGCTCGCCGGGGAGATGGGCTATCCCTCGGCCCTCACCGCGCCGCAGTGGGGTTTCCACGCGGTGGTGCTCGGGGGCGGCGCCCTCGAGCTGCCGCAGCCCTTCGGCAGCTACGTCATGGAGAACGTGCTCTTCAAGATCGCCTATCCCGCGGAGTTTCACGCCCAGACCGCCGTCGAGTGCGCCATCGCGCTGCATCGTGAGGTCGCGAGCCGGCTCGACGACATCGACCGGATCGTCATCGAGACGCAGGAGCCGGGCGTGCGCATCATCGACAAGGTGGGCCCGCTCGCCAATCCGGCCGATCGCGACCACTGCATCCAGTACATGGTCGCGGTGCCGCTCATCCTCGGCCGGCTGACGGCGGAGGACTACGAGGACGCGATCGCCGCCGACCCGCGCATCGACCGGCTGCGCAGCCGCACGCAGGTCCGCGAGAATCCGCGGTTCACGCAGGACTACTACGACCCCGAGAGGCGCTCCATCGGTAACGCGGTGCAGGTGTTCTTCCGCGACGGCACCGCCACCGCGCGCGTCGAGGTCGAGTACCCGATCGGCCACCGCCGGCGCCGGGCGGAAGGGCTGCCGCTGCTCCTCGAGAAGTTCCGGGGCGCGGTCGCGCGGCGCTTTGCGCCGCGGCAGAGCGAGCGCATCCAGGGGCTGTTCGCCGATCCGGTGAGGCTCGATGCCCTGCCCGTGAACGAGCTGATGGCCGCCCTCGTCACGAACGGGGGCACGTGAGCGGCGCGGACGAGCGCACGCGCCTCACCGAGCGGGCGCAGCTCATCGAGCGCGCGCGGCTCCTCAACGTCGCGCTCACCGACGCCGCCGCGGAGCGGCTGCAGCGCCTGCTCGATGAGCTCACGGCGTGGAGCAGGGCGTACAGCCTCACCGCGATCCGGGAGCGCGAGCCGATGCTCACCCGGCACCTGCTCGACAGCCTGTCGATTCACGAGGAGGTGAGGGGCGACAGCGTCGCGGACGTGGGGGCCGGCGCGGGCTTTCCGGGTCTGCCGCTCGCCCTCGTGAGCCCCGAGCGGCGCTTCACGCTCATCGACTCGAGCGGCAAGAAGGCCCGCTTCCTCGCGCATGCAGCGCGCGCGCTCGCGCTCGCGAACGTGACGGTCGCCCACGCGCGTGTCGAGCAGATGCGCCCCGACCGGCCCTTCGACACCGTCACCGCGCGCGCCTTCGCGGCGCTGCCCGAGCTGCTTGCGAAGGTCCAGGGCCTCTGCGGCCCCGGGACACGCGTGCTCGCCATGAAGGGCCGCCACCCGGCCGGCGAGCTCGCCGCCGTGGAGCCGCCCTGGCGCATCGTCGGCGTTCGGCCGCTCAAGGTGCCCGGCCTCGCCGAGGAGCGGCATCTGATCATTGCCGAGTGCCGGAACCCCTGATCGCTCGGCTCGCCGAGCCGCGATGCGGCCCGCACGCGCCGGTACCCACGGGCCCGCCGAGGCCCGATACTATCCCCGCCATGAAGCGCGTCATCGCGATCGCCAACCAGAAGGGCGGCGTGGGCAAGACCACCACCGCGGTGAATCTCGCCGCCTCGCTTGCCGCGACCAAGCGGCGGATGCTGCTCGTCGATCTCGATCCGCAGGGCAACGCGACGATGGGCTGCGGAGTCGACAAGACGCAGATCGAGCGCGGCAGCTGCGAAGCGCTGCTCGGCGAGGCGGAGATGGCGAGCGGCCTGCTCAACATTGAGCCCGCGGGCTTCCGGCTCTCGCCCGCCAACCAGGACCTCACCGCCGCGGAGGTGCGCCTGCTCACCATGACCGTGGGACGCGAGGGCAAGCTGCGCCAGGCGCTGCAGCCGCTGCGCGAGTCGTTCGACGTAGTCCTGATCGATACGCCTCCGGCGCTCAACATGCTGACGGTGAACGCCCTCGTCGCCGCCGACAGCGTGCTCATCCCGATGCAATGCGAGTACTACGCGCTCGAGGGCCTCTCGGCGCTGGTCGCGACGATCGAGCAGATCCGCGCCGCGGCGAACTCCACCCTGGAGATCGAAGGGATCCTGCGCACGATGTTCGACCCGAGGAACAACCTCGCGAACGAGGTGAGCGCGCAGCTGCTCCTGCACTTTCCGAACAAGGTGTTTCGCACGGTCATTCCGCGCAACGTCCGACTCGCCGAGGCGCCCTCGTTCGGCAAGCCCGTGCTCTTTCACGACAAGGACTCGCGCGGCGCGCTCGCTTATCTCGCGCTCGCCGGCGAGATGATCCGCCGCGAGGAGGAGGAGCAGCTCGACGCGTCGCTGCGCGCGCCGAGCGATCGCGCACCCGGCGGTCGCGCGGACGGCGGCGGGATTTCGCTATGATCGGCGGCCATGATGCAGAAGAAGCCTAGCCTCGGCCGCGGGCTCGAGGCGCTGATGGGCCCGTCCATGGGCCGCTCCGCCGCGAGCGTCCCGGGTGCTCCGCCCGCGGCGGCGGAGGAGCTCGCGAGGCTCCCCCTCGACCGGCTGCAACGCGGCCGCTACCAGCCGCGGGTGGACATGCGGCCGGAATCGCTGCAGGAGCTCGCCGACTCGATCAAGGCTCAAGGGGTGGTGCAGCCGATCGTCGTGCGGCCCCTCGACGGCGCACGGCCGCACGAGACACGGTACGAGATCATCGCCGGCGAGCGGCGCTGGCGCGCTGCACAAATGGCCGGGCTCACCGAGATTCCCGCCGTGATCCGGCACATTCCCGATGAGACGGCGATCGCCGTCGCGCTCATCGAGAACATCCAGCGGGAGAACTTGAATGCGCTCGAGGAGGCGCGAGCGCTCGACCGGCTCATCCGGGAGTTCCGCATGACCCACCAGCAGGCCGCCGATGCGATCGGGCGCTCGCGCGCGGCCGTGAGCAACCTGCTGCGCCTCCTCGATCTCGCGCCGGAGATCGCCGCGCTCCTCGAGAAGCGCGAGCTCGAGATGGGTCACGCGCGGGCGCTGCTCGCGCTGCCCGGGCGGCGCCAGCAGGCGGAGGTGGGCGCGTTCATCGCGAGGAAGCGCATCTCGGTGCGGGAGACCGAGGCGATCGTGCGCCGGATGCTCGGGCCCGCCAAGCCGGCACCGGCGTCCGATGGCTCCGGGTCGGGCGATCCGGACGTGCTCCGCCTCGAGCGGGAGCTCGCCGAGAAGCTCGGCGCCCAGGTCGCGATCCGCCACTCGAGCTCGGGCAAGGGCAGGCTCGTCGTGGACTACAACAGCCTCGATGAGCTCGAGGGCATCCTCGCCCACTTTCATTAACGGCCGCACAGTCTCGCCATGAGCGGGTAGCCTTTTCGACCGGGCCTCTCTATAATTCCGCCGCTTTGCCGCACGGGTCACGTAAGTGTCCGTCGGATAAAGTAAAAGCCGGGCCCCTTCCTCTTCCTTCTCTTCGCGGCGCGAAGCGGTTTCCGTAAGAGCGCGGCCCGGCGGCGAGCACCCACGACTTTGCGTGACACGCTCGAGCGTGGACTCCTGGGGCTCAGAGCGTGTCGCCGAGATTTCGTGGGGTTGAGGGGGTGGCGGTCACTATCGAGCTGCCGAGTCCGCGGCGGCTGGCGTTCGGGGTCGTGCTCGGACAGGCGGCGGTGACGCTGGCTGTCGCGCTCGCGTGCGTGCCCGTCGCGGGCCGGTGGGCCGCCGTCTCGGCGCTGCTCGGCGGGGGGATCGGCACGGCGGCGAGCCTCGCCATGGCGCTCATCGCCTTCAGTCGCCGGACACCGGCCAGCGCGGAGCGGATGCTCGCCGCGCTCTACGCCGGAGAGCTTGCGAAGCTGGTGCTGGTCGTCGCGCTGCTCTCGGCGGTCCTGTGGTGGCTGCGGCCCGCGCCGGGCGCGCTGCTCGCGGCATACGGGGCGACGTTTCTGGTGTACTGGATCGCGCTCGCGGGCTCGCTGCCGGCTCTGCGCCGGATCTGGCCGCTTCACGGTGGTGAGCGGGTGAGGCGCGGGCGTCACGCCCTGCGAGAGATGCGATAATCATGGTGCCAAGCGCTGCGACAGCTCCGACTCCGAACGAGTACATCGTTCATCACATCACCTATCTCACGAACGCGGCTCCGCGCGGCCTCGTCGACTTCTCCGTCGTCAATTACGACAGCGTGTTCTTCTCGGTGCTGCTCGGTGCGCTGTTCGTCGGCACCTTCTACACGGCGGCCCGTCGCGCGAGCGACGGCGTTCCGGGCAAGTTCCAGAACTTCGTGGAGCTCCTCGTCGAGAAGGTCGACTCCCAGGTCAAGGACCTCTTTCACGGACAGAGCAAGCTCATCGCCCCGCTCGCCCTCACCATCTTCTGCTGGGTATTGCTCTTTAACCTGCTCGATCTGCTGCCGCTCGATCTGCTGCCGGATGCCGCCAACGCCGTCGGCTTCGGCCATCTGCGCGTCGTACCGAGCACGGACCTCAACATCGTCTTCGGGCTGTCGCTCACCGTGTTCCTGCTCATCATCTTCTACAGCGTGCAGATGAAGGGGCTCGTCGGCTTCCTCGCCGAGTTCGCGCTGAATCCGCTGCGCCTCAGCCATCCGCTCGGACAGGCTCTGGTCGCGCCGTTCAACATCGTGGTGGAGTTCGCCTCGTTCCTCGCGCGCCCGGTGTCGCTCGCGCTGCGGCTCTACGGGAACATGTTCGCCGGGGAGATGGTGTTCATCCTGATCGCGCTCCTCACGCTCTCGGGCGGGTTCGCCCGGCTCGCATCGGTCGGCGGCTGGGGCTTGACGCTCGTCTCCATGGTTCTCGGGGTGGTCTGGTCGCTGTTCGACCTGTTCATCGGCGCGCTGCAGGCGTTCATCTTTGCGCTTCTGACGGTGGTGTACCTGTCGCAGGCTTCCGAGCACCATGACTGATCCCGCAGCACGCACGACGGATCCAAAGATTATTCACAGGAGCATTTGATGGATAGCATTGCGCACATCGAGGCCATGACGGTGCTCGCCGTCGGCATCATATTCGGCATGGGCGCCTTGGGCACCGCGATCGGCTTCGGCCTGCTCGGCGGCCGGTTCCTCGAGGGCATGGCGCGTCAGCCCGAGCTTGCGCCGGCCCTGCTCGGCCGCGCGCTGATCTTCATCGCGCTGCTCGATGCGGTGACCTTCATCGGCATCGGCTTCGCACTCGTCTTCACGTTCGCGAATCCGTTCGTATCCGCCGTGCAGGCGCTGCAGCACGCGGCGCATTGAGGCGCGCTGCGGCCTCGCGGGCCCGCGCCGCCTCGCAGGTCGAGGATGCGCGCCGAGTCGCCGCACAGCGTATTCGCAGGAGACGCGAGTGAACATCAACCTGACGCTCATCATCCAGATGATCGTGTTCGCGATCCTCGTGTGGATCACGATGCGATTCCTCTGGCCGATGATCCTCGGTCCCATGGAGGAGCGTTCGCGCAAGATCGCGCTCGGGCTTGCAGCGGCGGAGAAGGGCCAGCAGGACCTCGCGCAGGCGGAGCGGAAGGCGGACGCCGTGATGCAGGAGGCGCGCGAGCGCGCGCACCAGATCATCGAGCAGGCGCAGCGGCGGGCGAACGAGCTCTTGGAGCACGCGAAGAGCGCCGCCTCGGCCGAGGGGCAGCGGCTGCTCGCCGCCGCACAGCAGCAGATCGAGCTCGAGGCGACGCAGGCGCGCGACAGCCTCCGGCGCGACATCGCGCAGCTCGCGGTGGAGACGGCCGCGAAGCTGCTCGAGCGGGAGATCGATGCGCGCACCCACGCCGACCTGATCGAGAAGCTCGTGGCGCAGATCTGAGGCGCGGGACTCGCTCATGACGGACAAGACGATCGCTCGACCCTACGCCAAGGCCGCCTTCGAGGATGCGCGCGAGAGCGGCCGTCTCGAGGCATGGTCTCGCGGGCTCAGCCTCGCGGCCGCGGTCGTGCGCGATCCGCGCGTGCAGCGGCTGCTCGACGACCCGAGCGTGACGCCGGGGGAGCTCGCCCGGCTCGTGACCGGAATCGCCGGGCCCGAGCTCGGGGAGCCCGGCCGCAACTTCGTCGCCGCGCTCGCGGAGAACCACCGTCTCGGCTATGTTCCCGAGATCGCGGCGATGTTCGCTGGGCTCAAGGACGAGGCGGAGGGGGTGGCGGACGTGACGATCACCTCCGCGACCGCGCTCGATGAGGCCCAGCGGCGCCGCCTGAGCGAGGCGCTCGCCCGGCGCCTGAAGCGCCGGGTGAGGCTCAGCTGCCTGACCGATCCGGGCCTCATCGGCGGCGCGGTGCTGCGCGCGGGGGACCTGGTGATCGACGGCTCGCTGCGCGCGAAGCTCGAGCGCCTGGCGTACGAGCTCACGAGCTGACGGAGCGGCGGCCCGGCCGGCCGCGGCGGCAAGAATCGAGCGAGGAAGACTCCATCATGGCGATCAAGGCAACCGAGATCAGCGATCTCATCAAGCAGCGGATCGAGAGCTTCAAGCCGGCGACGGAGGCGCGCAACGTCGGCACGATCGTCTCCCTCACCGACGGCATCTGCCGCATCTACGGCCTCGCGGACGCGCGTTACGGCGAGATGCTCGAGTTCCCCGGCAACACTTACGGTCTGGCGCTCAATCTGGAGCAGGACTCGGTCGGGGCCGTGGTGCTCGGCGATTACGAGCACCTCTCCGAGGGCGATACGGTCAAGACGACGGGCCGCATCCTCGAGGTGCCGGTCGGTCGCGCGCTCCTCGGGCGCGTGGTCGATGCGCTCGGCCGGCCGCTCGACGGCAAGGGGCCGATCCAGGCGGAGCGGACGGCGCCGATCGAGCGCGTCGCCCCGGGCGTCGTCCACCGCAAGTCGGTGAGGCAGCCGGTGCAGACCGGATACAAGGCGATCGACGCGATGGTGCCGATCGGTCGCGGCCAGCGCGAGCTCATCATCGGGGACCGCCAGACCGGCAAGACCGCCCTCGCGGTGGACACGATCATCAATCAGAGGTCGAGCGGCATCAAGTGCATCTACGTCGCGATCCGCCAGAAGCAATCCTCCATCGCAAGCGTCGTGCGCAAGCTCGAGGAGCACGATGCGCTGAAGCACACCATCATCGTCGCCGCCTCGGCCTCCACTCCCGCCTCGATGCAGTACATCGCGCCCTACAGCGGCTGCACCATGGGCGAGCTGTTCATGGACAGCGGCGAGGACGCCCTCATCATCTACGACGACCTCACCAAGCAGGCGTGGGCATACCGGCAGATCTCGCTCCTGCTGCGCCGCCCGCCGGGGCGGGAGGCCTATCCGGGCGATGTGTTCTACCTGCATTCGCGCCTGCTCGAGCGCTCGGCGCGCGTGAGCGAGCGCTACGTCGAGAAGGCGACGAACGGGCGGGTGAAGGGCCGGACCGGCTCGCTCACGGGGCTGCCCATCATCGAGACGCAGGCGGGCGATGTGACGGCGTTCGTGCCGACGAACGTCATCTCGATCACCGACGGGCAGATCTTCCTCGAGAGCGACCTGTTCAACGCCGGCATCCGTCCCGCGATGAACGCGGGCATCTCGGTGTCGCGCGTCGGCGGGGCCGCGCAGACCGGCATCATCCGCAAGCTGGGCGGGGGCATCCGCCTCGCCCTCGCGCAGTTCCGCGAGCTCGAGGCGTTCTCCCAGTTCGCCTCCGACCTCGATGAGACCACGCGCCGGCAGCTCGAGCGCGGGCAGCGCGTGCGGGAGATCATGAAGCAGAAGCAGTACGCGCCGATGAGCGTCGCCGAGATGGCGCTCTCGATCTACGCGGTGAACAACGGTTACGCGGACAAGGTCGAGCGCGCCAAGGTCCAGGACTACGAGGCGGCGCTGCTCGACTTCGCGCGGACCGGCCACGCGCAGCTGCTCGAGGCGATCGTCGCCGACCCGAGCGCGAAGCCCGAGCTCGAGCAGGGGCTGAAGGAGATCTGCGAGGCGTTCGCCGCGACGGGCAGCTACTGACATGCCGGGCACCAAGGAAATCCGCGCGAAGATCGCGAGCATCAAGAAGATCCAGAAGATCACCAAGGCGATGCAGATGGTCGCGACGAGCAAGATGCGGCGCACGCAGGAGCGCATGCGCGCCGCGCGGCCGTACGCGGAGAAGATGCGCTCGGTGATCGGCAATCTCACCGAGGCGAATCCCGACTACCGCCACGCGTTCCTCGAGGAGCGCGCGCCGAAGGCGGTGGGCCTGATCGTCGTGAGCACGGATCGCGGGTTCGCCGGCGGCCTCAACGTGAACCTGTTCAAGCAGGTCCTCCACACGGTGCGCGACTGGCAGCAGCGCGGCGCCGAGGCGAGCCTGTGCCTGATCGGCGCGAAGGGCGTCGGCTTCTTCCGCCGCCTGCGCCTGCCGATCGTGGCGCAGCAGACGCATCTTGGGGACCGGCCACACGTGAACGATCTCATCGGCAGCGTCAAGGTGATGCTCGACGCCTACCACGAGGGGCGCATCGATCGGCTGCTGCTCCTGCACAACCGCTTCGTGAGCACCATGAGCCAGAAGCCGGAGGTCAAGCAGCTCCTTCCGGTGCCGGCGTCGGAGCGCAGCGGGCTGCCCGAGCACTGGGACTACATCTACGAGCCGGAGGCCTCCGCGATCCTCGACGGCCTGCTGATGCGCTTCATCGAATCGCAGGTGTACCAGGCGGCCGTCGAGAACGTCGCCTGCGAGATGGTCGCGCGCATGGTCGCGATGAAGAGCGCGACCGACAACGCCGGCGGCCTGATCGAGGACCTGCAGCTCGTCTACAACAAGGCGCGCCAGGCCGCGATCACCAAGGAGCTCGCGGAGATCGTGAGTGGCGCGGCGGCGGTGTAGCGCGCTGCCTCGGCGCGAAGGCAAGCAGAGGCTGGCCGCAAGGCCGTGAGCACAGGGCCGCGAGGCCACGGGAAACCGACATGGCGAATGCAGCAGAGGCACGAGGCAAGATCACCCAGATCATCGGCGCGGTGGTCGACGTGGAGTTTCCGCGCGATGCGGTACCGAAGGTCTACGAGGCACTGCAGCTCGCCGACGGCGTGGGTCTCACGCTCGAGGTGCAGCAGCAGCTCGGCGACGGCATCGTGCGCACCATCGCGATGGGCAGCTCTGAGGGGTTGCAGCGCGGCATGCCGGTGAGCGCGACGGGGGCGCCGATCCGCGTGCCGGTCGGGCCCGGCACCCTCGGGCGGATCCTCGATGTGCTCGGCAACCCCATCGACGAGGCCGGACCCGTCGAGGCGACGGAGCGCTGGCCGATCCACCGGCCGGCGCCCTCCTTCGCCGAGCAAGCGGGCGGCCAGGAGATCCTCGAGACCGGCATCAAGGTGATCGACCTCATCATCCCCTTCGCGAAGGGCGGCAAGGTCGGCCTGTTCGGCGGCGCCGGAGTCGGCAAGACCGTGAACATGCTCGAGCTCATCAACAACATCGCCAAGGCGCACTCGGGCCTCTCGGTGTTCGCGGGCGTCGGCGAGCGCACGCGCGAGGGCAACGACTTCTATCACGAGATGACCGAGGCGGGCGTTCTCGACAAGGTGGCGATGGTGTTCGGCCAGATGAACGAGCCGCCGGGCAACCGGCTGCGGGTCGCGCTCACGGGCCTCACCCTCGCCGAGTACTTCCGCGACCAGAAGGGCACGAGCGGGCGCGGCCGCGACGTGCTGCTCTTCATCGACAACATCTACCGCTACACCCTCGCGGGCGTCGAGGTCTCGGCGCTGCTCGGCCGCATGCCCTCCGCCGTCGGTTACCAGCCGACGCTCGCGGAGGAGATGGGGACGCTGCAGGAGCGCATCACCTCCACCAAGTCCGGCTCGATCACCTCGATCCAGGCGGTCTACGTTCCGGCCGACGACCTCACCGATCCGTCGCCGGCGACGACGTTCGCCCATCTCGATGCGACCGTCGTGCTCGACCGCCAGATCGCCGCCAAGGGCATCTACCCGGCGGTCAATCCCCTCGACTCGACGAGCCGGCAGCTCGATCCGCTCGTCGTCGGCGAGGAGCACTACGGCACCGCGCGCCGCGTCCAGGCGGTGCTGCAGCGCTACAAGGAGCTGCAGGACATCATCGCGATCCTCGGCATGGACGAGCTCTCCGAGGAGGACAAGCTCTCCGTGTACCGCGCGCGCAAGATCGAGCGCTTCCTCTCCCAGCCCTTCACCGTCGCGCAGACCTTCACGGGGCGGGAGGGCAAGTTCGTCCCGCTGAAGGAGACCATCCGCGGATTCAAGGGCATCCTCTCCGGCGAGTATGATGCCCTGCCGGAGCAGGCGTTCTACATGGTCGGCACCATCGATGAGGCCGTCGCCAAGGCGAAGACCCTCCAGTAGGCGCGCGCCGCGCGCCGCAACCGACGGGTCAGGGCCGGCGGATCGAGCCTCGGCTCGAGGAGGCGGCGCGGAACGCTCCGGGGAGATCCATGACGGATACCATCCAGGTCGATATCGTGAGCGCGGAGGGCGAGATCTTCTCGGGGCCCGCGCGCATGGTGTTCGTGCCGGCCTCGCAGGGCGAGATCGGCATCCTGCCGCGGCATGCGCCGCTCCTCACGATGCTCAAGCCCGGCGAGGTGAGAGTGCAGCCGCCGGAAGGCGGGGAGCAACCGTTCTACGTCGGCGGCGGCGCGCTCGAGGTGCAGCCGCATCGCGTGACGGTGCTCGCCGATACCGCGCTGCGCGCGCGGGACATCGACGAGGCGGCCGCCCAGGCCGCCAAGCAGCGCGCCGAGGAGACGCTCCGCTCGAAGTCGGACAAGATCGACCAGGCGAAGGCGCTCGCGGAGCTCGAGCGCGCCGTCGCGCTGCTGAAGGTCGTCGAGCGGCTCCGCAAGATCCGCGGCTGATCCGCCGTGCGCCCCGCCGTCCGCCATGCGTCCCGCGCAGCGCGGTATCGGCGAGCACCGTCACGCGATGCGG
>JASHTK010000313.1 GCA_030040575.1 Gammaproteobacteria bacterium | reverse complement strand
CGTTGAGCTCCTGCATGGCGGCGATCACGTCCGGATGCTTGTCGGTGAACCGCAGCCGCAGGTCATCAAGCCGCGCCTGCGTCTGGGCGATGAGTGCGTTGATGTCGCCAGCCGCGGCGGCGCCTGGAGCGCCGGCGGCGAGCCCTTGCCCACCCGTTGCGTCGACCGCCATGCTTCCGTGAAGCTGGCCGTCGAGCACCGCCCGTCGCGTCCTCGCCTTCTCGAGCTTGGTCTGGTCGTCGCTGATGCCCTGCAGCTCCTGCTGCAGCTCCGTGAAGTACCCGCCCTCCTCGGTCGGCAGCAGGCCGAGGTTGCGCTTCTTGAACTCCGCGAGCCGGTCCTCCGCGGTGCTCAAGCGCTTCGCGTAATCGTCGATCTGCGCCTCGAGGAACTTCTGGGCGTTCTCCGACCCCGCGCGCTTGCCGCCGAGCGTCTCGTTGACGAGCGTATCGAGCAGGGTCGAGACGACTCCGAGGCTCCGGGCCCGGTTACCGTCCCGATACGTGATGTCGTAGATGGTTCCGCCGGTGTTGCGATCCTCATCCCCCGCGCCGCTGTTCACGGTGATGTCGATCCGCTTGCTGAATTGATCGAGGAGCGCCTCCTGCTGCCTCGGATCCGTTACGGACGCCGGCACTACCCCATTCTCCCGAGCGATCTTCTCGACCTGGGGACCGGCCAAGAGCGACTGGCGCACGTAATTGAGCTGCGCGTTCACGTCCTGCTCCAGGGACAGGTCTTGCAGGACCGGCTTAAGGGCGGTACCCGTGTCCACGAAGACCTTCGCGTCGGCCTCGTAGAGGTCCGGCAGGGAAAATACGACGAGCCATCCGCAGAGCGCCACGACGAAGGCGGCCGCGAGCGCGAGCCAGCGGAAGCGCCACGCGCCCTGAACCCCATCCAGCATCTCATCGACTACGGTGATCACCGCGCTCGCTCCTCAGAATCGGCTCTCCGGAACGACGAGCACATCGCCCGGGCGCAGCGGCAGATTCTGGCTCATGTCGCCGCCGTTCATGAGCCGGTCGAGCCTCACCCGGATCTCGATCGGCTTGCCGTTCTCGTTGCGCACCAGATGTGCGCGGTTACCCGCCGCGAAGTCGGTGAGTCCGCCGACGGCGAGTACAGCGTCGAGCACGGTCATGCCCTCCCGGAAGGGTACGGGCTGCGGCATCTTGACCTGCCCGATCACCTTCACCTCGCTGAACGCGCTCATCGGCTTGGTGACGATGATGTTCACCTCGGGCGACCTCACGTAGACCGAGAGCACCTTCTCGATGTCGCGCGCGAGCTCCGTAGGCGTCTTGCCGACGGCGACCATGTCCTGCACCAAAGGCGTCGTGATCTTGCCGTCCGGGCGGACCGGTACGGTGACCGTGAGCTCCGGGTCGCGCCAGACGAACACCTGCAACGTGTCGCCCGGACCGATCAAGTACTCGCTCCCGGAGATGCCCTGTGCGGGGCCCGGGCCCGCGGCCGTGCCGGCTTCCGGCGGAGGCGCCTGGGCCAGCGCGGGGCCGCGAGCCAGCAGGAGCGCTGCGAGCCACGCGCATCGGCGGATCAGAGGGAAGCGTCCTGTACGGGTCATGCGGGACCCCGGTGGAGGTCGGATCCGAGTTCGCGACCGACGTATGCGAGGAGGGTCGCGCCCAAGGCTTGCACGAACTGCGCTAGGGTAGCACGAGCCTCGGGGAGCGCGGCGAGCGCGGCGAGAAACACGAGCACCGGCAGGAGAAGCGGCTGCAAATTTTGAATTCCAGCGCGGCAGAAGGCGAGTGAGCCCGCGGCCGCGAGAAGCAGCACGGGACATGCCCGGAGCGCCCGAGTCACCGGAAGCGGTCGCCGGATCGTCGCGACGGGTGCGGTCCTCAAGGTGGGGTACGTCATCAGACTGAGCTCGCTTTCCCGTGGATCATACAAGGACGGCTGCCGGCTCAGATCAGACGGCACGGTAGACTGTGATCGGCTGCACGTCGATTTATTTTACAATCGAGCGCCTCCTCGCCGCCCGGGCTCTGTAAGATCCTAAGTCATTATTTTTATTAAAAATACGCTGCTCTAAAGGATCCCGACACTGGCGCATATCCGCGCAGTCTCGAGCCCCTCGAGGGCCCGCGCTGTCGGCGATCGTTACAGTGTGTCGCCGCGCTGCAGCTCGCGAGCGCGCGGCCCCAGGCTCAGCACGGGACGAAGAATTCCTTGTAGGAAGCGATCCGGCCCGCGGTGACCTCGATCAGGTCGACGAGCTCGGTCCGCACCACGACGCCCGTGATCTTCGAGTGGATGTCGGCGCGCCAGTGCACGGCGGCCCGGGCCCCGTCGATCACCATGGAGAGGACCTCGTGGTTCGCAAGTCTGAAGGTCTTCAGCAGCACCGAGAGCCACGGGCGAATCTCGGCGGCGCCGGCGGCCGCGATGGCGATCGGCTTGCCATCGCTCGTCCCCGCGATGCTGAAGCGGGCATCGGGCGCGAACAGCCCGCAGAGCGGATCGAGGCGCGCTGCGATTCTTGCGGCGTACAGCTCGCGAAGGAGCTGCTCGATCTCGAGGCGATCCGTCATCGGCCCTTCTCCTCACGCGGCGCGGAGCCTGCCAGCAGGGAGCGAATGTCCTCGCCCATCGCCCGGTATGCGGTGGCGGCGTAGGGAATGAGAAGCTCCATCCCGTAGAACAAATGGATCATACCGGAGTGGCACCGGTAGAGCGCTCTCACGCCCGCGTGCTCCAGGCGCTCGGCGTACGCGCGGCCCTCGTCGCGCACCGGATCGAACTCCGCCGTGTGGATTGCAGCGGGCGGAAGGCCGCGGATGTCGGCGGCCCTGAGCGGCGATACGCGCGCATCGGCCGGATCCGCGCCTCCACCGAGATAGTGCTTCAGATCGTGATCGAGCGTCGCCCGGTCGAGCAGGTAGCCCTCGCCGTAGCGGCGTCGTGACTCGGTCTCGGCGCAGAAATCCGTGATGGGACACAGGAGCATCTGCAACGCGAGAGGCGGGTGTGCCTCAGCAATCGTCTGCCGGCACACGATCGCCGCGAGCGTCGCGCCGGCCGAGTCGCCGCAGACCCCGAGGCGGCTCGGATCGACGTGGAGCTCGGCCGCATGGGCGCCGATCCAGCGCACGGCCGCGCAGCCGTCCTCGATCGCGGCCGGGAAGGGGTGCTCGGGGGCCAGGCGGTAGTCCACGGAGAGCACTCGGCAGCCACTCGCGTTCGCGAGCGAGCGGCAAATGCCATCGTGAGTGTCGAGGCTGCCCGCAACCAGGCCGCCTCCGTGAAAGTAAATGAGCCCGGGCAAGACGGACGCCGCCGCATTGATGGGGGTATACAGACGCACCCGCAAGGCCCCGCCCGGCCCCGGCAGCGTTCGATCCTCCACGCGGCCGATCGGCGGTTGCGCCCCTGCAAAGGCGAGCAAGTGCCGCAGGGCGCTGCGGCGCTCGGCGACCGTCAGGCTGAGTGCGCTCGGGGGATTGAGCGCGGCCAGGCGCTCGAGGAGCCGCTGCGCGTGAGGATCAAGGGGCATGGGCGTCGGGGGCGAGCGAGTGCAGTCCACGGAGCCGCGGATCGACGGTGCCCCCTCCGCGCCCGCTCAGAGCCCGAGCCTGCGCCGCACGGAGCTCGGCCACCGCGGCACCTCGAGCCCGTGAATGCAGAACAGGGCGACAGCGAGTCGGTCCATGCCGAATGCGACGCAGGCGGTATGGGCCACTTCCCCCGCCGCGTCCGCGAGTCCCCAGGCAAGACCAAAGTGGTCGCGGTGACAATTGAAGCTCATGCAGGCGGTCGGCACGGCTTCAGGACGGTACGGAATCAGCAGCTCGAATTTCAAAGACTGCTGCCGCTGGCTCACGGCCATCACCTGACCGACCCGGCCGAAGAACGGATCGCTCGCCGCATCGAGCTTCGCGGGCAGTCCGAGCTCGCCCGCCAGGCGCTCCGCCCGGCCCATCCACTGATCGCGGAAAGCCGCGACCTCCGCCGGCGCGCCGATGCGCACGAACTCGCGCATCCGGAAGGATTGCAGTCGGCTGAGCTCCCGTGAGGGCTCCTTGCGGAAGCACTCCGCGGCCACATCGAACATCCATCCCCCCGGGGGCAGCGGCCCGCGCCGGGCCGCAAGCGGATAGACCGGATAGCACGCCGCGGGCGACAGGACGAGGTCCGAGGCACCGAGCGAGCGAGTCCAGTCGCCGCCCGACTCATACGCCTCGGCCGCCGCGCGAATCTCCCCCTCCGTGCCATGCAGCGCGCAGACGCACCCGAGCAGATTCGGAAAGCTCTTCAAGTAGCCGGACTTCTCGAGCTCGCGGCGGCTCATGACGGGCGGGAAGCGCAGCACCTCGGCGGCCGGATCGCGCTCGCGGGAGATCAACGCCGAGAGCTTCTCGAGCAGCTCCTCGTAGAGCGCGGTGCGCGCGTAGACCCCCTCGACGCCGAGCGGGTGGAACAGCGCGGCGCCGATCGATTCGAGCGGGCCGCTCGCCTCGATGCTCGGCTCGGGCCGGGAAGCGCTCATCGCGGCCGGCTCAGTCGTGGACAGAGGCCGGCAGCGCGGCAAGCAGCGCCGACTGGGCGAGGTTCGAGAGGATACGCTCGTTGTTGATCATGAGCGGGGAGGAGAGCACATCGCGCAGGTGGCGCTCGACGCTGAATTCCCCGTCCGTGCGGTAGCCCGAGAGCCCGCAGGCGCGCAGGGCGCTCATCACGATCGCGACCGCGAGCTCGGAGGCCTCCACCTTGGTGAGCGTGATCATCGATTGGAATTCGAGGGAGCCGAGCGCCTTCGCATCCCCTTTGATCCGCTCGTACGTGCGCAGCGCGGTCGCGAGCGTCCCACGCAGCGCCCCGAGCAAGGAGAGCGCCTTGGTGAGGTGCGGGGCGCCGGGGGGCAGCTGGCCGTTCCCGTGGCGCAGCGCCTGGCGCATGAACGCCTGGGCCCGCGCCGTGGCGCCGGCCGCAATCCCCATCCACACCGACCCCCACAGCAGGTGCGCGGTCGGAACCATCGTCTGGGCGTGAATGGTCTCGTAGGGCTCGGGCAGGACCTGATCGGGCGTCCCCGAGGCCTTCAGCACATACCCCTCACTGCACGTGCCCCGCATCCCGAGCGTGTTCCAGCCCTGCAGAGGCGAGAGGGTGTAATCGCCCTTCAGAAAGGCGACGAGCACCTGATCGGAGGGCTCGGCCTCGGCCGAGCGGCGCGCGGTGGTGACGATGCCGTCCGCATGGGCGCCGTAGGAGATGACGCTCGCGCGCCGCTCGAGCCGGATGCGACCGTCGCGGTGCTCGACGGGCGCCTCGCTCGAGCGGACGTTGCCGCCGCTCTGCCCTTCGGTCGTGGAGGAGGCGAGCAGCAGCTGCTCCGCGCTCAGCCGGCGCAGCAAGCCCTCGAGCGCGGCGCTGCGGCCCATGTGCCGGATGAGGCATGCGATCTTGATATGGTGCATCGCGTAAATCATGCCGCTCGATGCGCAGCTCTGGCCGAGCTGGTAGCACACCTCGGAGACCTCGCTGAGGCCGCGCCCCTCCCCGCCCAAGGCCTGCGGCACCAGGATCGAGAGCAGGCGCTGCGTCTTGATCGCCGCGAACGCCTCCG
>JASHTK010000312.1 GCA_030040575.1 Gammaproteobacteria bacterium | reverse complement strand
ACGCCGGATCCGATTGATCGGCCCGGCAACGTACGTGCTCGTTGCAGAGGCGGACCGCGCGGAGGCGCGCCGCGCCGAGGCGGGCCGTGCGGACGTGGCGGAGCTGAGGTTCGTCTCCGAGGCGCACTTGCCGAGGTCCATGGTGCCGGGCCTGTACTCGGTTGCGGTGAGCCGCGATGGCCGGAGCTGGGCGGTCGTGTCGGGCCAGCGGCTCGAGGTGCGGCCCGACCCGACCCCGCGGCGCCTGTTCACCGTCTCGGACCCGAGATTCGGTGGTTGCCGCGCGAGCGGCGCCGACGCGACCGGCTGCTTTGTCCGTGCGGTGGAGGCAGCGCGGCGCGCCGGAGGAGGCATCGTCGAGGTACCGCCCGGCCGATGGCACGTATCCACCGCGCGACTGTCGAGCGAGCTGCGGAGCAGCGGATTGCTGCTCGCCCGCGGCATCGCGTTGCGCGGAGCCGGCTCCGCATCGACCGTCATGGTCCGTCACGACACCGCTGGCGAGCGAGGCCCCCTCCTCACCCTCGCCGGCGAGAACTCCGTGCTCGGCATCGCTTTTGTGGACGAGGAGCACTTTCAGTCGCTCGCCCAATCGAGAGCCGTGATCCGCCTCGGCTCACCGCCCGCACCGCCTGCGCAGGGAGACGCGGATGGAGTGAACGACATCGTGATCTCCGGCGATACGTTCATGCATGTCGGCCGTGCTGTCGTTGACAGCGGCCGCCCCATCCGCCATCTGTTCATCACCCGCGATACGTTCGGCGCATACGACAATGCTCTCCTCCTCACGGGAAGCGGCGCGCCGCCGGACGAGCCGTTCCGCATCGACGATTCGGTCGTCCGATCGAACCGCTTCGTTCCGGGAAGCTACCTTGACGTCGCGAGCGACCAGGGCGCGATCGCCAGCCAGATGGGCGCTTCACTTCGCGTCGACTTCAGCGACAACGCGGCCGATGGAACGAGCGCCGCGGGTTTGCAGGACCCGCGAGATCCCGGCGGCTGGCGCGCCGGCTTCTTCTGGAACCTCGCGAACAATGGCGAGGAGCTCTTGGTCTCGGGCAATCGCATCAGCTGTCCCGGAGACAAGGCGGGGGACGGTGAGGCGATCTCCTTCGATGAGAACCGCGATACGTTTGGATTCGACGTGGCTCCACCCGTCGAGGCCGCAGGATCGAATTGGATCACCGTTGCGGGACCCCTGCTCGAGCGGCAGTTCGGTCGGCGGATTCCCGCGAGCTATTACGTCGGCCACTGGATCTCGATCCTCGAGGGCCCGGGAATCGGACAGAGCCGCCGGATCGCGAGCTATTCGGTGGATCCGGCCGCTCAGACCGTCACATTTCGCATCGCACCGGACTGGGACGTGATTCCGGCTCATCCCGGCAGTCGCGCGCTCGTGCTGCGCCAGTTCTGGCAAGTGTACGTCGTCGCAAACACGGTGACTCAGGCCGACCCGCCCTGCCGCAAATCGAACCGCAACTATCCGCGGGGCGGTGTGATCGGATTCTGGTCAGCGGCCGCGGACTCGGTGATCGCCGCGAACCGGCAGCGCGACACCGACGGCATCGCGTTTCTCGAGAGCTACCGGGCGCACACGCCGTCGTGCCCCGAGTGTATCGGCGGTGCGGCTCCGTCGCTCGCGCTCGAGATTCGCGACAATCTCATCGACGGGGAGTACGACTGGTCCTCCGACTGCAGCTGGTCGGGGATCCGCGGATATTTCTTCGCCACGCCGACGCCCGAAGCCCCTCCTCCGGTGCTCGGCTTTGGAATCGTCATTGCCCACAACACCGTCTCGCGAGCCGACGGTCAGCGCGGCGGCGCGATCGAGTTCGCGCACGCCGGACCGGCGGGGCCACCTGCAGATCGCTGGCCAATGGTTGAGAATCCGCTCATCTTTCGGAACCAGATTCGTGACGAGGACGGCCCCTTGCCCCGCCCCGCGTGCCACCAGCGACAACGCAGCCGCGCCGGTATCCGCCTGGAGGGCCCCGACAACGTTCGCGACGCCGTGCTACAGGACGATCGATGCGAGCAGGTGAGCGTCCCTCTCGAGGATGAGGGCACCCGCACGCTTCGGCTGTGCGCTTCGAGCGGTCGAGGCTCGTGCGAATGCGGGCCGCGGTGAGCAGAGCTCATCGAGAGCCGCGCTCACCGATGCGGCAGAGCGTGCCTGCGCCGCACGAGGGCGCGGATCATCAGCAGCGGTCCGAGTGCCTCCGCCGCCGAGAGGCAAGCCGCCGCGCCGTTTGCGCCGTATCGGGCCGCGAGCATCGGCAGCATCGCGACATTCAAGATTCCAACCGTGAGGTAGATGCGGGCGAGAGGCTTGGCGAGACCGACATTCACCATGATCGTCTGGGAGAGGAGCGTCGCCGTGACCACGAGGAACGGAACGGGTGCCATGATCCGCAAAGTCAATGCGGCGTCCGCGTAGGAGGCGCCCCCCACGATCCTCACGATGGTGGGAGCGAACGCGGCGAGAGCGACGGTCGCGAATCCCATCACAGGGAACAAAAGCCGTGCGAGCCGTCTCAGCAATCCCCACGCCTGCTCCGGCTGAGTCGCGAAGAGATAACTTGCGCGGGGGAACACCGCCTGAGTAATCGGCGTCGAGACCATCTGGGTCGCCGAGGCGAGCCGGTTTGCGACGCTGTACATCGCCACCTCGCGGTGTCCGCAAACGAGTCCGAGGATCAAAACGTTCGCCTCGAGGTACAGCGTCGTCGAGACCGTCGCGAGGAACAGGTGGACGCTGCGGCGCAGCGCCCCGAGGAGATCGCCGAGCGTCGGAAGATAGAACTGCACCGGGGCGACCCGCTTGCGCAGGCAGACGGCAACCCCGGTGCCGACCAGTTGCGGAGCCGAGAGAATCAGCGCAGCGGCGAGCGTATCGCGCGGCGAGCGGACGAGGAGGACCGCGCTCGCGCTGACCAGGCATTTCGATACCGCCTGCACGATGGCGACGTCGCGCAACCGCTCCTCGCCCTGGAAGTACCACTGCGGGAAGGCGACGTTCCCGAGGAGCAGCAGACCGCTCGCGGCAACGAGCGGCCATTCTCGTCTGAAGGCCGGCGCCAGTGCGACGACGACGCCCAGGATGCAGAGACTCACGAGCAACAGGACCCCCTTGGCCGCCATCGTCGTCCAGTAGACGCGGGCGATCTCCTCGGGGTCGCCTCGAGCGACCGAGATATCGCGCGCGGCGGTCATGTTGAAGCCGAACGCGGTGAGAAGGGCTCCGTACCCCATCAGGGACTGCGCGAACACCACCGCGCCGTAGCCCTGGGGGCTCAGGACCCGCAGCAGATAAGGCAGGAGAAGAAGGGGGATCAGGAAGTTAAGGCCCTGCACGGCGTAGAGCGCGAGCGCATTGCTCACGAGGGGCCGCCGCAGCAAGCTGCCAAGCGATGCGCTCACGGCTGCGGCTCTCCGCCGGCGCTGACCCGAGGAGGTGCAGCGTGATCGAGACGCGCGCGGCGGTAGGCGAACGGCCCGTGGCGGTCGTTCTGGTCAACTGGAACGGCTGGCGCGACACGATCGAATGCGTGAGCTCGGTCCTCGGGCAGTCTCATTCGGACTTGCACGTCTTCGTGGTGGACAACGACTCGAGCGATGGGTCCGTCGAGCACATCCGGGCGTGGTCGGAAAACCCCGGCGTCGGTGCTGAATGGCGGAAGCATGACGGTGTCGTGCAAGTGACGTCGGCGCGAATCGCGCTACGGGTGGTCGACCGACCTGAAGAGGCGCTTCCCGCTCCTCCGCACGGCTGCCGGCTCACGCTCATTCGCTCGGGAGGCAACCTCGGCTTTGCGGGCGGCTGCAACGTCGGCATTCGAGCTGCGGGGCTCGAGGCCTTCGAGTTCTTCTGGTTTCTCAACACCGACGCCGTCGCGCACCGCGATGCGCTCCGCGCGCTGGTGCGCCGTGCACGCAGCGACCCACGGATCGGGATCGTCGGCTCGACCCTGCGCTACTACGAGAGGCCCGAGGTCGTGCAGGCCCTCGCCGGGGCGGCCATGGACCTCTCGAGCCTCTCGAGCCGTCACATCGGCGCCGGCCTCGTGCTCGCTGGGCCCGCCATCGACCCCGCGGCCGTCGAGCGCGACCTCTCCTACGTCATGGGAGCCTCGATGCTCGTGTCGCGCCGCTTCATCCAAGACGTGGGATTGATGCAGGAGGACTATTTTCTCTTCTACGAGGAGATCGACTGGGCCGTGCGCGGACGCGACCGTTACGCCCTGGCGTATGCGGCCGACAGCCACGTTTTCCACAAGGCCGGGGCGAGCAGCTCCAAGGCGCTGGCATTCGCGACGGGGCTTTATTACCGGAACCGCGTCCGCTTCGCCGCGCGCTTCTTCCCCGCGCGGCTCGGTGCAATTCGCCGCGCCCTCGCCATCGAGCTTCTCCGCCACCTGCTGCGCGCGCGGTGGACACACGCCCGCGCGGTCGCCTCGACGTTGGTCGCATTCGCTGCCGTCGCGGCTACGGTTCGCGCGGGGAACGACTCCCCGCAGACTGCGCTCGGCGCTCGCCATTCCGCGTAGATTCATCGTCAGCTCGAAGGCAATGCGTGCGCGGTGGCGGCCTTCGTCGCTGTCCCGCCCGGCGTCCCCGTCTCGGAAACCGGGCGGTTGACGAACGGACTCTCGCAGCAGTACCAGAAGAGCACCGCGATCAAGACGAACAGAGCGAGCATCAGCGTCAGCCGCACGGACGCCGGCGCAAATCCTGCGATGCGGTTGATGGTGGATTCGACCAGCGTCAGATTGAACTGGTGGATGAGGTACAGGCTGTAGGAGATCGCTCCGAGCCCGGCGATCGGGCGCCACAGCGCGCGCCGGGCGATCCAGGCGCTCACCGGGCGAGCGAGCAAGAGCGCAAGGGTGAAGCCCGACACGACGGCGAGCTCCACGAAGGCGCGGCGCTGCAGCTCGTACTCCGGTCGCCACGGCAGGATCTGCCAGAGGCAGTAGAGGAAGAGCGCGCTCACGGCGGCGACGAACGAGACGCGGGCGATCCGCGCGGGGTAGACGCAGAGCACGTAGAAGAGGATCGCGCCGAGGGAGAAATGCGCCCAGTACTCGAGAAAGAAGCCCGTGATCCAGCCACCCGGCGCCGCGAGATTCCAGGTGAGGGCGGCGGCGCTCAGCCCGAGCACCACCGCGATCATCGGCACCCGGCGGCGCACGCAGAGCAGGAGCGCGAGCGCGACCACCAGGTAGAACTGCTCCTCGTAGTTGAGCGACCAGAATGCGGCGACCAGCAGCTTCGGATTCTGCGACGGATCGGCGACGGGATGCAGCGGCAACGAGATCCACTGCGTCAGGGTGAGATTCTGGACCCAGACGTCCCACGACCGCGCGAGGTCGTTCGGCCCGTGCGCCAGATACTTGCCGACCCTGGTCAGCGCATAGAACACGATCGCGAGGAAGTACGGCGGGTAGATGCGTCGCACCCGGCGCCACATGAACGCGCCGAACGTCAGCGCCTTGCGGCGGCATGATTCCGCCGATGCCGTGATGCAGTACCCGCTGATCACGAAGAACAGCATGACGGCGTAGTGGCCGACCGCGGTGATCCCCAGGTGCTGCGCGACGACCGCGAGGGAGGCGAGCCCGCGCAGTCCGTCGAGGATCTCGTAGCGGAACGGCCACGTGCGCGACCCGCGGTGGAAGGACGCTTGGGCGGGCACAGGACTTCGCTTCGCTCGGGCCCGGGGCGTTCAATCTATGGAGCGAATGTGACACTTCGATGATGTGCTCAAGATGCGACGGTACAGCTCCTCCATGCGCTTTGCGACGCTCGCCCAGGCGAGTCTCTCCCGCGCCACCGCCCGGCCGCGCCGGCCAAGCTCCCTGCGCCGTGCCGGGTCCGAGAGCAGACCGGCGACCGCCGCGGCGAGCTGCGTCGGCTCACAACTCGTCACGACGCCAGCCTCCTCCGCGGACACGAGGGATGCGATGCCGACCTCCGGGGACACCACGACAGGACAGGCCATCGCCATCGCCTCGGCCACCACCATGCCGAAGTTCTCGGTGTAGGAAGGCAGGACGAGCAGCTCGGCCGCCTCGTAGAGCGCCCACTTGTGGGCGTTGCCGACCGTGCCGAGGAACACAATGCGATCCTCGATGCCGAGACTTCTCGCCAGCGTCTCGAGCCTCGGGCGATAGCCCTCCTCGTCGTTGCCGGCGATGACGAGCGGTACGTCGCGGATCCACTGCCAAGCCGCGATCAGCCGATCGAGGCCCTTCACCCAGCTCAGTCGCCCGAGAAACAGGACGAAGCGCCGTGGCAAGCCGCCGAAAGGCGTGCGGGCGAGAGGCAAGTGCTCCGACGGCCAGTCCACGCCGTTTGGAATCTCGACGACCACCGGCGGCAGGGGCAAGCCGAGCGCACCGAGCTCGGTGCGCTCCACGTGAGCCGTGACGTGCAGACCCGCGGCGTGCGCGAGGGTACGACGCTCGACGAGGTGGATCCAGGCGGTCTTCACCCAGCGGCTCTTGCCGCGAATTGCGTCGCGGATCAGCATCCCATGCGGCGAGACGACGTAAGGGACCCCCGCACGCGCCGCGGCGCGGGTGGCCGCTCGCATGGGCCACAGATAAACGCCGTGGCTGTGCACGACGTCGAAGTCCCTGATCGACGCCCGCAGCCGCCGGACGAGCGTGGGTGACCACCAGAGCCGCCGCAGTGCAGGGACCCGGAAGTAATGCACCGCCACACCGTCGAGGTCGACGGGCTGGTCGTGCGGCACCTCGAGATCCCGATCCCCGTCCACGCTGGTCGTGTA
>JASHTK010000311.1 GCA_030040575.1 Gammaproteobacteria bacterium | reverse complement strand
TGCCGCTCTCCGGGTACACGCGGCTCGTCAGATCGCGGGCGAACAGCACCGTGCCGACGCGCGTGATGTCCGCCTGGAACGCGAGCGCGAGCAGGTCGAACTGGATCTGGATGTGCTCGTGGAAGGACTCCGGCACCCCGTAGGGCACCGGAATGCTCGGCACGCTGGTCGATGCGCGCGCGGCGATCGCGAGGCGGCGCTCGATCTCCCGCACGTCGTCGAGGTACTGCTCGAGGCGAACCCGGTCGGCATGCGGCACCTGCGGCATCAGCTCGCCGATGCTGTCGGTCACCGAGTCGAGGATGCTCGCCTCGCGCTCGCGGCGCTCGCGCCGGACCGCAGGCGAGCTGCCGTCGCCGAACATCCGCTCGAACACCGTCTGCGGGTTGATCTCCATCGGCAGCGGGCGGGTCGGGGCTTGCCAGGAGATCGTGTTCGTGTAGATGCAGCTGTAGCCCTCGCCGCAGCTGCTCGAGTTGGCGCCCGGGTCCTCCGTCGCGAGCTGCAGGGAGGAGAGCAGGGTATCCCGGCCGATCGCGTCCGCGATCACCTGATCGACCGAGGTGCCGGCCTGGATGTCGGCTCCCGCGGTCTTCTTCGGCTTGACGGCCGTGAGGTAGGCGGCGGCGACGAAGTGGTCGGCGCCGGTGACGCCGGGCGGATTCTCCGAGGACTGCGACCACAGGCCGCTCGTGAGGACCACCTGCTTGCGGAAGGGCTGCAGCGGCTCGTAGACGTACGGAAAGTCGAATCCCGGCGCGCTCGACTTCGGGATCCAGTAGCCGGGCGCGACGCCGTGCGGGATGAACGCTCCGACGAAGCGTGTCGGGGAGATCGGCTTGGCGGACGCGCGCGCCGCGCGCGCCGGCAGCATCGACTCGAGGAACGGCAGCGCGAGCGTCGTGCCGAGTCCGCGGATGAAGGTCCTGCGCGGAAGCGCGCGATTCGTGATGAATGGCATGTCAGTTCCTCTCGAGTCCCGCTCGGGCTCACTGCCCCGGGTCGGTCGCGATCCCGGCGGCCGGCGAGCCGCTCGATGCCAGGTTCTGCGCGGATTCGAGCCCCTGCTCGGGGGCCGGCTGCGTCGCGACGTTCATGCGAAACACGTCGCTCATCGCCACCGCCTCGATGAGGCTTCTCAGGCGATAGCCGTCACCCGAGGCCTCGTGCAGCACGCGGCGCACGGTCGGCATGTCCTGGTACTCGACTCCGCGGCCGAGCGCGTAGGTCACCAAGTTCTCGACGAAGTTGCGCAGGTACTGCTCCTGGTGCCGCAGGACGAACGCCCGCACTCCGGCCGGTCCGTCCACCACCGTGCCGTCGTACAGCCTGCTCACCGTGTCGATCGGACTGCCGTTGTCCTCCGAGCGCCAGCGGCCGATCGCATCGAAGGGCTCGAGCGCGAGGCCGATCGGCTCCATGATGCTGTGGCAGCTCGCGCACACCGGATCGGCGTGATGCTGCTGCATCTGCTCGCGCATCGTCGGCGGCCGCGCGTTGCCCGCGGCGTCCGACGGCCGCGGCGTCAGGGACGGGACGTTCGGCGGCGGGTCCGGCGCCGGGGAGCCGAGGAGTGTCTTCAAGACCCAGTTGCCGCGCACGACGGGCGAGGTGCGGTCGGGATGCGAGGTGATGGCGAGGATCGCACCCTTGCCGAGCAGTCCCCAGCGCGCGCTCTCGGAATCCCCGAGCACGATGCGGCGGAAGTAGCTGCCCTTCACCCCCGGGATGCCGTAGAGCATCGCGAGGCGCTCGTTGACGAAGGTGTAGTTCGCCGTGAGCAGGTCGAGCACACTTCGATCCTCATCGAGGATGCTCGCGAACAGCAGCTCCACCTCCTGCCTGAACGCCTGCCGCAGGTTGTCGTCGAAGTCCGGATACGAGCCGACCACCGGATCGAACGAGGCGAGCGCGCGCAGGCCGAGCCACTGATCGGCGAAGCCCGTGGTGAGCGCGGATGCGCGCGGGTCGGCGAGCATGCGGCGGATTTCGCGGCGCAGGACCGCGTCGCGGTGCAGGTCGCCCCGCTGCGCGAGATCGAGCAGCTCGTCATCCGGAATGCTGCTCCAGAGGAAGAACGAGAGCCGCGACGCCAGGTCGAGATCGCTCACGCGATACGCGGTCCCGCTCGGCAGGCCGCGCGGCGCCGACTCCACCCGGAAGATGAACTTCGGATCGGCGAGGGTCCGCTCGAGGAGCGCCTCGATGCCCTCGTCAAAGGAGCCGTCGCGCCGCCCGAGCTCGTAGAACCTCATGAGCGTGTCTACATCCTCCGCCGTGGCATCGCCCCGGTACGCGCGGCGCGCGAGCGTCGCGGCGATCGCGCGGGCGCAGGCCTGCTCCTCGCTCGCCCGCTCGGGATGGCAGAGGAAGACCCGCTCGCGGCTCGGGGAGTCCTTGGCGACCGATCCGTGGACGGGCCCCTCGATCCGCACGCGACCGATGTGGGGGTAGAACGTGTAGCCCGGGATGCCGCCCGTCTCGATGGTGCTGCGGTCGAACGCGCGATTCAAATCGAGTCCCGGCGCGAAGTTCGTCGCGAGGAAGGTGACCCCGACGCGATGGGGCCCCGCCGTCATCGGGATCGTCACATCGATCGTCCGCAGCTGCCCGGCCTCCGGGTCCGGCTGCTGATCGTCGGCCGGGTCCTCGAACAGCCGCGTCACGTGCAGCGCCTGGTCCCAGTCCACCTGGGCGACGCGCTTGTCGTCGAGGTACACGAGCAGCTGCTCGCCGCGAATCTCGCCGAACGGGCGGAAGTTGCCCATGTTCCCGAGGTTCACGGCGAAGATCTTGAAGGTGTAGGTGCCGTCGGCGGGAAAGGTATGGCGAATGAGCAGCCCCCCGCGGGTGCCGAACGGCAGTCCCTCGACGTGGTAGTTCTGCGTGGTATCGGGCGCGACGGCGTACGTCGCCTGGGTCGGAGCGGTTGCCGTCCCGATCGCCGTGCGACTGATCTCGGCCGCCGCGGAGAGGTAGGCCTCGAGCAGCGCCGGTGAGAGCGTCAAGGTGCCCGCCTGATTGTCGAAGCCGCGGCTCGAGTCGTCGGACGGCAGCAGCTGCGAGACATCCACGTCGAGTGCCAGCAAGTCGTGCACCGCGTTCGCGTACTCGGCGCGGTTCAGCCGGTGAAGCCTCGGCATCGCGAGACTGGGCTTCTCGTGGCTGTCCACGTCGTTCTCGAGGTTCGTCGCGAAGGCCTGCACGACCCGCGGATCGGGGCGCGGCTTGCCGACCGGCGGCATCATCCCGGCGCGCAGTTTGCGCAGCATCCGCTCGACGAGCGCGGGGTCCTGGTACGCGCTCGCCGGATCGAAGGTCTCGAATTCCACCCCGCCGGCATAGTCATCGTAGTTGTGACAGACGCGGCAGTATCGATCGAGCAGATGCTGCTCTGCAGCAACCGTCAGGTGCGGCGTACCGGCCAGTGCGGAGCCCGGGGCGAGCACCGCGCCGATCAAGGCGCCCGCGGCGGCCATGCCGGCGAGGCCTGCCGGAGCGCGGGCTCGTTCCCCCTGCAAATCCCTCAACTTCACACCTCTTGAAGCGCGCGGGCATAACGCGCACTTCTGACGGTCTCGAGCGGGCCACTTGGACGCCGTCGCGGCAGGCGGCCGGCGCTGTCTCTTCCGCCCCGTCGAGGCGGGTTGAGAGTACAACAGGTCGCCGCGGGAAAGCCATTCTCACAGGGTCAAACGCCTTGTAGGATCACAGCCGGGAATTGCAACGGTTTGCGCGCTCAATCGGGGAGGGGGCCCATGTCCGGTTGCCACTCGAGCCACGGTATGCGACGCGTGGCCCTTGGCCTCTCGCTCGCCGCCGGATGCCTCGCGGTGCTCGCCGCAGGCACGGGCGGCGCCGATCAGCAGACGCCCGCGGCCTCGACGAGCGATCGCGCCCAGCCGCAGCGCCCGTTCCGGCCGACGACTCTTTTCAATAGCGGCGACCCCACCCTGGCGCTCACGCCTCCGCTGCTCGGGGGAGGCCGTGCGCCGCCGGGATCGGCGCCGCCAAATCCCGATCCTCGTGACCTCGAGGGGGTCTGGTGGGTGCAGGGCTACGAGTACTTGCTCGGGCCCGCGCCCGGCGTGCCGCCGCCGCTGAAGCCAAAGTACATGCAGATCCTCGAGCAGCGCATCCGGGCGAAGAACCGCGGCACGCCCGAGGCCGACACGGAGACCCAGTGCCTCTCGCACGGCATGCCGCGCTTGATGGAGAGTCCCTATCCGATCGAGATCGTGCAGACGCCGGGGCGGATCACCTTCCTGCACGAGGTGGCCCACGAGGTCCGGCGGATCTGGATGAACCGGCCTCATCCGCCGCATCCGCGCATCTCCTTCCTCGGCGACTCGGTCGGTCGCTGGCAGGGCGACACGCTGATCGTGGACACGGTCGCCATCGACGACCGCTCCTTCATCGATGACGAGGGCAGCTCGCATTCGACGCGGCTGCACCTCGTGGAGCGCTACCGCAAGATCGACGGTGGCGCGGCGCTCGAGCTCATCATGACGGTCGAGGATCCCGTGACGCTCGAGCACGCCTACAGCTACCGGCGAATCCTGCACTGGCGGCCCGACGTGCGGCCCGAGGAGTACATCTGCGAGGAGAACAACCGCAACGCGCCGGTGAACGGCATCACGGTGGCGAAATGAGCGGCTGCGGGCGGCGCCGCTCCGGCTCGCCTCGCTCCGGCCGCGTGCGCGCCGCCGAGCCTCGATGTCGCGCTCCGCGCGCGGCACTGCTCGCCGCCGCGATCGTCGCGATGGCGGGGGCTGCTCGCGCCGCCCCGCCCGATCTCACCGGAGTGTGGTCGGTCGTCGATCCGCCGCACGCGTTGAGGCCGATCGACGGGTCGGCGCCGCCGCTCACGCCGAGCGCCCGCGCCCTTTACGAGCAGCACCTTGCGGCCGCAGCGCGCGGCGATCGCTCGTTCGACGGGATGACTCGCTGCCTGCCGCCGGGCCTGCCGCGACTGCTGTTCGTCAACCAGCCGTTCGAGATCCTCGAGCGCCCGAAGGTCATCTACTTCATCTATCAGCTCAACCGGCTGCCGCGCCGGGCGTACCTCGGCGAGCAGCTGCCGGACGACGCCGACCCGTTGTGGCTCGGTTATTCCGTCGCCCGCTGGGACGGCGATACGCTCGTCATCGATTCGGCGGGATTCAACGATTTGACGCTCCTCGACGATGCCGGCCTGCCGCACTCGGAGGCGCTGCGCCTCACGGAGCGTTATCGGCTGAGCCGCGACGGCAGGCATCTCGACGCTCGCTTCACGATCGACGACCCGAAATCCTACACGCGCCCGTGGACCGTGAGGGCGCGGTACGTGCGCCGGCCGGGGTACGAGATCCCGGAGGAATTCTGCATGGACGCGCTGCGCAGGACGCATCCCGCCGGGCACCTGTGAGCCTCGGGCGGCGCGCGCGTTTGACAGCCGCGGGGGGGCTGCCTACCATCGAGACCAAAGAACAACCAAGGGGTCGATCCATGAAGAGAATCAGCGGCTTCCTGCTCGTGCTGTCGCTCGCGGCAGCGCCCGCCTTCGCGGCCGGCATCGATGGGAGCTGGACCGGCTCCATCGACACGCCGAACGGTCCGGTGATGGTGAGCTACATGTTCAAGGCCGCGGGCACCACCCTCACGGGGTCGACGACCGGACCGGACGGCTCGACCGTTCCGATCAAGGACGGAACGATCAACGGATCGAGCATCTCCTTTGCCATCGACCTGAACTTCGGCGGGAACACGACGACGCTCAAGTACACCGGAACACTCGCATCCGGTGAGATCGACCTGTCGACCACCTTCATGGGGCAGGCGATGAGCTTCACGTTGAAGAAGGCGAGCTGACCACACGCCGCCGATGGCGGCCCGCGCTCGCGCCATCGGTCTCGACCCGAGCGGGATCAATGAGGGCCATGAAGAGCCTCCTGCGCCTGATCGGCATCGCCCTTGGAGCCGTCGGGGTGCTCGCGGTCCTCGCGCTCGGGGCGCTGTACGCGCTATCCGAGCGCATCCTCGACCGGACGTATCCGGTTCCCACCGCGACCGTCGCGATTCCGACGGGTCCCGAGGCGATCCACGAGGGACGCAGGCTCGCCATCGTCCACGGCTGCCTCAACGACTGCCACGGCAAAGAGGGGGAAGGACTCCTTATCTTCGACCAGCCGATCCTCGTTCGGATCGTCGCGCCCAATCTCACCGCCGCAACCCGCCGCTACACCGATGCGCAGCTCGCCGGCATCATCCGCCAGGGCGTGCGGCCGGACGGTCGGAGCGTGTTGGTGATGCCCTCGGAGATCTTCGCGCCCCTGAGCGACGCCGACGTGGGCCGCATCATCGCGTTCCTGAGGAGCGTGCCGCCGGTCGCCGGGCCCGGCCCGTCGATCTCGGTCGGTCCACTCGGGCGGCTGTACCTCCTCGACGGCCGGGTGGAGACCGCGGTGGCGCGCATCGCCGAGTCGGTTCCCCCTCCGCCGGCCACGAGCCCGGAGGGGGCGTTCGGCCGTTACCTCGCGCGGACCATCTGCGCCGGCTGTCATGGCTCGGATCTGCACGGCGCATCCAGGCTCACGTTCGTGAGCCCGAGTCTCGCGGTGGTTGCGGCGTATTCCCCGGACGCGTTCGCGCACCTGATGCGAACGGGGGTGGCGCTCGGAGGCAGGCTGCTTCCCGTGATGAGCCCGAGGGCCCAGCGGAATCTGTCGTCCCTCACCGATGAGGAGATTGCCGCCCTCTACAGCTACCTGCGCGCTCTGGCGGGCGCCGCCTCGCGCTGAGGAGCGGACGCGAGAGACTCGCTGAGGACCCCCGGAGCGCCAGAGCGCGATCCGGGCTCAATAGTTCGGCACCTGCGGCGCGTTCTTGGCGAACGACACGCTCAGCGTGTGCACATAGCGAAACTTGCCCTTCACGAGCCGGAACGTGTGCGAGTCCGGCATGCCGGTCTGGCTGTTGCCGAAGCGGCAGAAGATGTTCACGACGCCGAGCTTCTCGTCCACGACGTAATCGCGGTTGACGATGTAGAGCACCCCGCGCGGAATCCCGACCTTGCAGGTCGCGTGGGGATCTTTCTTGCGATTGGTGTAGGCGCCGCCCTCGAGCCTCGCGCACGGGATGCCCCAGGGAGCCTGCACCAGCTTGTCCGAGAACTGATCGAGGTACTCGTTGCCCGCGTCGATCAGGCGCTGCATCGGAACGCGCTCTGCGGGCGGCAGCGGACGCCAGTCCTCGGACCTCGAGTACTTCAGATAGTTGTGCGCATTGAACAGCCAGTCGCCCTTCTGCGTGACGAGGCTGTCGATCCCCGCGATCTTGCCGTCGCTCACGGTGAGTCGCGTCCCGATCACGTACGGATGGCCCTGGGTGACGATGACCTCGGAGAATGTCTTGCAGCGGTCCACGTCGAGGATGCTGCGCGAGAAGGCGATGGCGAGCGGGGTGTTCCACAGGCCCTGGTCGGCGGCGATCGGGCTCATGTTCTCGCGGAGCGTCACCGCGTCGGCGAACGCCATCTTGGCGCGATCGCCAGCCCGCTGAGCCGCGAGATAGCTGTCCACCGCGGCCTGCAGCTGCGGGCGCGTGCAGGCGGCATGCGCCTCGGCGGCGAGGCCGCCGAGCGCCATCAAGCCGATCACCCACGTCTTCATTCGAGCTCCCCCCTCGCCCAGGCCGTTTCGATGGGCTACGGTGCCGCGCCGCACAGGGCGCGGCGCATATGGTGTCCACACGCGAGCGCCAGGGCAACCCCGGCGGATGGGCGGCCGCACGCGCGCGAAAAGAGTGATCCAGCCGCAAATACGTGACGGTTCCGCTACAGAATCCCATTCAAATCCCGATAATCGCAGGCGCGAGACCCGGCTTCCCCCGGGCCGCCCGAGACGCACGTCACATGTTGCGAACCGAACTCGGCCGCGGCGTCGCCCGCGTGACTGGGCTGCGGCCCTCGTTGCGCGGACGCCAGCCGCTCTGGTCCGCGATGCTGCGGCGGCACAACCTCGTCCTGTCGGCCGCCGCCGCCTGTGCCGTGTTCGCCTGCGGGCGCTTGCTCCCGGCCCACCCGGTCATCGAGGCCGCCTATTCGCTCCCGGTGCTGCTCGGCCTGTGGGCACCGCGGGTGCGCGGGACGTACCGGGCGGCGGGATGCGCGACTCTGCTGTGCCTCGCCGATGCCGTCTGGTCCGGCTGGCCCGGTCGCCCCGCGGCCCCGATCGATCACGGTATCGCCCTCCTCCTCATCTGGATCACCGTCGCCGCGTGCCTTTACCGCCGCCGCCTCGTGGTCGACCACGCCTCTCTCATCGCTCACGCACGCCGCGCGCTCGCGGCGCGGCGCGCGGCCCGCAGAACCGAGTCGCGTGCCGAGGTGGCCGAATCCGAGGGGCAGCGCGCGATCGAGCGGCTCGAGTTCGCGCAGCGCGCCGGGCGGATCGGGTCCTTCGACGTCCCGGCGCAGCTCGGAGCCTCGGGCTACCTCTCGCAGACGCTGCTCGAGCTCAACGGGCTCGACACCCTCGGGCGGCCGCCCACGGTGGACGACTGGGCGAACGTGCTGCAAGGCCCCGATGGCGCGCTGTGGAGCGAGGAGTGCCGCGCAGCCGCAAGGGAGCGCCGCCCCTTCTTCCGCGAGTATCGACTCGCCCTTGCCGATGGGACGAGCCGCTGGCTCGAGACGCACGCCCAGTTCCAGTACGACTCACACGGTCAACCGGCGCGCTTCGCCGGCGCGACCTTCGACATCACGCGCTTCAAGCAGGCCGAGGAAGCGCGCCGCGAGGCCGAGCAGCGACTCGAGCGCATCCTGCGAGGGACGAACGACGGGCCCTGGGAGTACGACGTTGCGACGGAGAGCTACTGGCTCGCCCCGCACTTCATGAAAGTGTGCGGCTACGGCCCTGACCTGGTGCCCACCCGCGCCGCGATGAAGGAGCTCATCCATCCGGATGACGTCGAGGCGCAGCAGGCCGCCTTCCAGGGTTGCCTGCGCGGACTTGCGCCCTATGACTCGGAGTTCCGAGTGCGCCAGAGCGACGGCGGGTACCGCTGGTTCCGCTCGCGAGGCATCTGCGAGTTCGACGGGGCCGGCAAGCCGATCCGCATCTCCGGCGCGCTGCAGGATATCAGCGAGCGGCGCGAGTACCAGCGGGCGCTCATCGAGGCGCGCGAGGCAGCCGAAGCGGCCAACCGGGCGAAGAGCGAGTTCCTCGCGAACATGAGCCACGAGATCCGCACGCCGATGAACGGCGTCATCGGCATGACGGAGCTGCTCCTCGATACGCAGCTCGACGCCGTGCAGCGCGACTACACCGAGACGATCCGCGACAGCGCCGGCGCGCTGCTCACCGTGATCAACGACATTCTCGATTTCTCGAAGATCGAGGCCGGCAAGCTCGAGCTCGAATGCATCGAGATGAATCTACGCGACACGCTCGAGGATGTGGCGCGGCTGCTCGCGATTCAGGCACACGCGAAGGGCCTCGAGCTGATGGTGAGCATCGATCCGGGCGTGCCGCGGCTCGTCGTCGGCGATCCGGCGCGCCTGCGGCAGATCCTCATGAATCTCGGCGGCAACGCCGTGAAGTTCACCGACCGGGGCGAGGTGGCGATCGACGCCCGGCTCGTCCGCTCCGGCCCCGAGGGTGTGTTGATCCGCTGCGAGGTTCGCGATACCGGGCCTGGAATTCCGCGCGACGGCCTCGGGGCGCTGTTCAGGCCGTTCTCGCAAGTCGATGCTTCGACCACGCGGCGCTTCGGCGGCACCGGGCTCGGGCTGTCGATCGTCAAGCGACTCGCCGCGCTCATGGGCGGAGATGCCGGGGTCGCGAGCGAGCCGGGCGTCGGCTCGACGTTCTGGTTCACGGCTCGGCTCGGCGCGACGTTGGGACGCTTGCCCGAGCCCAAGCCGAGCAGCGCCCTGCGCGGGCTGCGCGTGCTGGTGGTGGACGACAACGCGACCAACCTGCGAGTCATCAGCGGCCAGCTTGCGCTCTGGGGCGTGCAGGCCGAGACCGCCGCCGGTGCCGTGAGCGGCCTCGGGGCGCTCGAGGCGGCCGCGGCCGCCGGACGACCGTTCGAGGTCGCCCTGCTCGACTACCACATGCCGGACATCGACGGCGAGGAGCTCGGGCGCCGCATCCGCGCACAGTCCCGGCTCGACCCGACACGGCTCGTGCTGCTCACCTCCGCGGGCTCCCGCGGCGACGTGCGCCGGTTCGCCGAGCTCGGCTTTGCCGGTTACCTGCTGAAGCCGATCACCGAGCGGGAGCTCGCCGGTTGCCTCTCGCTCGTCATCTCGAGCAGCGGCGACTCCTGGCGCCAGCGCGAGCGGCCGCTCGTGACCGGCGATCACGTCCGGGCCGTGAGCGGGCGCGAGCGCGCGCGCGTGCTGCTCGCGGAGGACAACGTCGTCAACCAGAAGGTCGCGCGCGCCATGCTCGAGCGACTCGGCGTCGCGGTGGAGGTCGTGAGCAACGGGCGCGATGCGGTCGAGGCCTGGAAGAGCGGCCGCTTCCACGTGATCTTCATGGACTGCCAGATGCCCGGCCTCGACGGCTACGAGGCGACGCGCGAGATCCGCCGCCTCGAGACCGGCATCGGGCGCACGCCGATCATCGCGCTCACGGCGAACGCGATGCGCGGTGACGACGAGGCCTGTCGCGCGGCCGGCATGGATGATTACCTCGCGAAGCCGCTCGACGGCGAGCGGCTGCACGCCTGCCTCGAGCGGCACCTGCGAAGCTTCACGGGGCCCGCAGCCGAGGCGCACCGCGCCCCGCCGGCGCCCGCCGCGACGCACGCAGGGAAGTGCTCGGACCCGGTTGACTGGCCCGCGCTGCTCGCGTGCGCCGCGAGTGATGAGGAGTGCGCGCGCGAGCTCGCGACCCTCTACCTCGCCTGCGGCGATGAGGCGCTGAAGGCGCTTGCGGCGGCGGCGAGGAGCGAGGATCTTCGCGCCCTCGGGGCCGAGGCGCACTCACTGAAAGGCGCGAGCGCGAATCTCTGCGCGCGCGGCGTGGAGCAGGCCGCCGCCGCGCTCGAGCAGGCCGCGCTCGCCTTCTGCCGCCTGCTCGAGCGCTGGGCGCGCGGGGACGCGAAGCCCCCGACCGCCCTGCGACGCTCCTTCGAGCTCCGCCGTGCGGCCGCCGAGGTGACGGAGGCCCTCGCCGCCGTCGAGCAGCCCCTCGGGCGCTACCTCCTCGAGCTCGAGCCCGAGCACGCTGAGGGCCGCTCCTGGTTCGTCCAGGCCGGGAGCGCCGAGCTCGTCGA